>DUVO01000212.1 GCA_012841005.1 Bacillota bacterium
CGGTGACGCCCTTGCTTACGGGTTGTCTTCCCGCTGGTTAGGTGACAGGACTTCTTTCAGCCCATCGGCTCAGCAGGCATGCCGGGCGAACACAAAACCAGGACCCCGCCGGGATCCTGGTCTTAAATAAACCGCCTGAAGCGAAAAATAATATCAGCAACCGGCCGCCGCTACTTGTTCAGCATAGGTCAAGATCTCCCGTAAAATCTCCTCCCGCCTGCGAGCGATGGCGGCAAAATCCATGTAGGGTGTATAGTAGGTTTCGAGCCGATCGTGGTGTTCCTTGGCCCGTCCGATGAACTTGATAGCCTGGTTGAAAAGGGTGAAAAACATCTCCCGGTTCTCATTAATCAGAGTAGTATACTTGGCCACTACCTTCTGGTTAAGGCCCTCATTCAGGTTTATCACTTTATCACCGGAACCATAACAATAACGATGGGGTTCGATGGACTTTGTTAGGGCAACGTCCAATTCTTTAATCACAATGTGTTCCACCTTTTCCGGATTCAGGGGACAATGGTATAATTCAATGGTGTACCCCCGCTCCAGAGCGGCTGTGGCTATTTTTTCAATTAAGGTCGATTTGCCGGTGCCCGGCTCACCCTCTATGACATATTTAACAGAGCAGGGTCCTATTATTGTATCGACATAGTTTAACATTCCCTCCGGGGTGATAGCCCGGGCAAAGAGATGCCGCTTATAACCGGTATGGGACGAAACGGGAATATCCGCAAAAAGCTCCCGGAAAACCTGCTCCGTCTGCTGATTTGCATAGGCAAAATCCATGGCTTCCATATTGGCTTCCTCCCAATCCCGGTAAACCAACTGGGCCGCTTTCAAAAACCGATACCCCCGCTTGTACATCCGGCTCGATTCCCGGCTGATCTCCATTATTTTCTCTTTATATGGTTTAATGCGAGAACTATCCCAGTATTCCCCCAAATACACAATCTCCTCCAGGGCTCCGGGGTATTTGGGATCCATAATATGGGGAGCCGTACCGTCCATAATGGCCACACCCAACTTGGGGATCAAAATCCCGTCCAGGGAGCCGACATCTGACGCACAGCAGTGCATCTCAATATCGTAACCACGGTTTAGCATTTCCTCGGCAATCTTGCTCATAAAGGTCGATTTGCCAACACCCGGGCCTCCCTTGATTATCAGCACCCGCGTCGCATCGGGGGGAATGATATAATCGTAGAAGGATTTGAATCCCTGGGAAGTATTATTACCGGGAAACACCTTTTTTACATAACCCCTGGCCATTAAGCCACAACCTCCTTTTCGCCATAATTCACTTCCTACATATTACTCTTGTTGCCTCATAGGTGTGCTTGTCCCAGGGTTAGAAAAAAAGAAGGAAACCAGTCCGTGCAAAGGATGGTACTTTCCCGGGAAAAAACCTTCCCTTCAGCGGCCTGTCTTCTTTCCGGCAGCCAGGCGAAATACCAAACCGGCCAAGAATAAATTAACGGCCGCTGCGATGGCCAGGGGCAATAATAGGCCGCTGAACATTACCATATTCCAAATGGGCAAGGTATAGACAACAGACACCAGTGAATGAAGGATTGTTATGGCTATTATCCCCGTAAGCAGTCCCACCCTGTCGTTAATATACCAAAAACAGGCCGCCCAGAGGGCCATTTGTAGTGCAGCCAAAAGGTGCAACCAAACACCCAGGGGGAATCCGCCGACAGCGGCAACCAAAAGATGGCTTAGACCGGCAACCAGACCGCCATCGAGCCATCCATAAACCAACGCCGCCAGGTAACCGGGGAAAGTCTCCAGTGCCACAGGTCCAGTCGGTAAAGGCAATCTGAGCATAGAACCACCGAGACTGAGGAGAATAAAAAATGCTATCCTGACACTTCGCTTCAGGGCCAATCCTTCCCGTAGCTGTGGCAGCCTCCGTGCCTGCAGTTTAGGTTCACTCATAATTCCACCTCCCTGTAACCAGCTGCTTTATAATCCCCTTACCTGCTAATTATTCAGAACAACAAAAAAATATGCCCTCTTCTGTGAGGGCATATATGTCAATTTTGGCCTCTTTTGGTTAAATAATCTATTTTTGCCAGAGAGAAAGGGAAGTAACGGCATTATATTCTCGTTCCAAATGAATTCCCTCTATCTCTTCGATAACAAATTCCGCCGCAAAAACCTTGGTCCCCGGCAGAAGATGTCCGCCCCAAGCCTTTCCCTCTCTATCTCCAAAAACGATATGGACATGGACAAAGGGTTTACCATCTTTCAAAGAAATATTCCCGGTACAAAATAAAATCTCCATGTTTTCCGGGAAATCAATAGTTTTGTATTCTTTCGTAGCCTGGTTAAAATATCCCACACTTGCTTCCTGCACGGCACCGATGAGAGAAATAGTCCCCACTTTGATTCCCTCTTTTTCCACCATCTCTTCCAGTGCTTGCAACAGATCGGCACCATACTCAAAGCGGCCCATAAGCTTACGCCCACCTGTACCTTTTTTGCTTAACATCCTATTCCTCCTTTGGCCGGTAGTAAGTTTTTCCAACCTACAGCTATACTACGACATGTCTCCCTTATTCCTTTTTTAGCTCAGAAGGGAAATTCCATCTTCACCAACTGTGTTCCCCGGTAAAATGTACCGGCAAAAAACTACATTTCAAAAGGGATGTACCTTGACGGTACATCCCCCACACCACTATTGCTACTTCAGGGACTGTTCAGCCCGCTGAATGGCCAACTTGACCAAGTTACCACAATCGCGAGAGGTAACCCCACCAAAGCCCTCTCTTCGAACAATGTCGGCAACTCCGAGTTCTTCGGCTAATTCGTATTTCAGCTTCTCGGACATTACACCGTTTCGCCGTCTACTCATTAGCCCTCACTCCTTTTTTTGTTGGCCGCAATAGCGGTAGCAATAGTATTCTCCTTCCGGTTCAATTCTATGCCGGTAATTGCATCCAACTTGAATAGATTCAATGCACAAGTTTTTCCTCTAGGGCAGCGATCCGGACTTCCAAAAGGGGCAGATCCCTTTTGGTAGTAACATCTGCCTGGTTCAGCAATCTCTCCAGTTCCCTATGCACCATTCTATTAAATTCCTGGCGCCTTTCACCCCTTGTCAGTAATTCCCCCAAGAGTTTTTGCCCCTTCTTCCGCTGGAGTTCACCCTTTGTTATCAATTCTTCCACTATCTGTTCTGCCTTTTCCCTTGTGTAAGATTGAGCACCCCTAAACCCAGGAGTATTCCTGTATGGAGAAGATTTGCCATCCCGCATACCTCCTTACTTTAGTGTGGCTTTAAGAAAAATAATTAGCCAGGTGGCGAGACAGCAAATATTCCCTATTTTATTTATTTCCCCCCGCTGGTGACTTTGGATGCTGAATACCGGTATGGGGGCTAATATAATAATTATCCCACAGGATCAGTTGGGAGATAGGCACTATCTCATAGCCATCGGCCTGCAATTGCTCCAGGATTGGCCCCAGTGCGGCAGGAGTGTGCTGAGCATTATTGTGGAACAAAACGATGGCACCAGGTTCGATCTGCTCCAATACCAGTGTGGTTATTTCCCGGGCACTGAGGTCCCGCCAGTCGAGGGAATCAACACTCCACTGGATGGTTTTCATCCCCAGTTCTTCCACCACCCTTATGAGGGTATTATTGTATTCACCAAAGGGAGGCCGGAAGAGTTTCGGTTTTTGCCCAGTTAACCGTTCCAAGAGGTTATTGGTATCTTCGAGTTCCTGGTAGATTTCCTCCTCTGAGAGGGCATTCATATGGGGGTGGGTCGCTGAATGATTGCCCAATTCATGCCCGGCAGCTACAATCTGCTTGGTCACATTAGGATACTTCTCCACCCAAAATTTGACCAGGAAAAAGGTGGTCTTGACCTTATATCTGTCCAAGATTTCCAGCAGTTGTGGTGTATATTCGGCACCCCAGGCAGCATCAAAGGATATGGAAACCTTTTTTTCGTCAGTTGCGACCGCATAAATGGGGACCAAGCGCTCCTGGGAAGAGAACACCGGCCAAACTGCCGGCATATACTCACCAAGCAAAGTAAAGAATCCGGTAAATAAAAACAGCAATATGACAACACCAAGGGCAACCTTTCCCCGGGGCATATAGAAGACCTGCATGCCCCAACCCTCCTCCCAAGGATGGCGTTTACTGAACTCTATGTTCTCTGGGGAGGGAATATGCCTGGTACCGGCAGGGAAACCTCGGCATGATAGATTAATTTTTATCTCGCCGTCCTTTACCAGGGCAATTTCGGCAAAAGCATGCCCCAGCAATTCATATCCAACTAGCACCCCCCTAAAATCCTACTGGTAATGGTCCTCTCCCACTCGAGGAGTTCCCTGGTAATCAGAAGGCTGAGGCATTAGCAGCACCGGCCTGGGGCAGGGGGCAAAGCCGAGATATTTATTCATTGCCGCAGGGGATGGCCCCGGGTATAGTGCGCAGGTTTAGTTTCCATCTGACCGGGGATTCCCGGTTGCCCCAGTAAAACCGGCCCTTTTGCCACCTGTTACTTTAACGACAAGGGGCACAGCCAGATGCTAGCCACCCTACCACTACATGAAAATTTTGCGTTTCTTCCTCCTGATTTTATTTGATCAGGTAATAACAATAATCCAGCTTTTCCTCATCGGCCCTGCTCAACCTTTCCTCCAATTGCTCCCTGGTCCCACCGGCAAAGGGAACATAATATTCGCCCAGCATTTCCTTACATACGATCCGGCTGGCATGGGATTCCCGGTTTCTCGCAACAAAATCAAGGATTTCGCCTATTTTCTCTTCCCTGCTTTCCGGCACAACCTTCACCTCCCGACTTCTTTTCCCCTTAGGATGGCTGTACCGGAAAAGCAGTATTCCCTCAGGGAGCATAAATCCGGTCCTTCAAATTGTCGTAAATCTTATCACCAATACCTGATACATTTTTCAAGTCTTCAGGGCGCCGGAAGGGGCCCTGCTGCTCCCGGTAAGAAATAATCCTCTCGGCCAGGGTGGGACCGATCCCCGGCAGGGTCTCCAGCTCAGCCTTGGTCGCCCGGTTCAGGTTAATTTTTCCGGTGCCGGAACCTGAATATGTTCCTCCTGCGCTTGTTGTCTCCTCTACTGTAGGAACATAATAACGCTGCCCATCAATGAGAATATCGGCCAAATTGAGGGCATGGATATCTGCATCTTCTGTTCCACCCCCGGCCGCTTCCACGGCATCGACCACCCGGGAGCCTTCGGGAAGCCGGTAGACCCCGCTCCTTTTCACCGCCCCGGCCACATGGACAACCACTTCCCCGGGCTCCAATTGGGGTTCTTCTTCAGCGAGCACCGGTTGCAGCCCCTCTACTGCAGGGGGCTGATGATACTGGCGCCAGAGGGTCACACCACCTCCCACCAGCAGGGCTCCGACCAGTAAGATAATAATATATTGCTGTTTCGGGAGATTGAGCACCGTTTTTCCCCTCTCGTACAATAGAAGCTTTTCAGGAAAGGTAAAGGTTTAATCCTTGCAGATGGAGGTGTCCCCTCCACAGCTTACTTTTCCCTGTTATAAACCTGGAAATATATTCTCCCTTCTGCTACCTTTTTCCTCCTTTCTTCGACTTCTGCTTACAAAGGAAAAGGGCGGCAGAATGCCGCCTTATTTGACCACAATATTAATTAGCTTTCCGGGCACATTAATCACCTTTACAATCTCCTTGCCGGCCGTTAATGCCCGGATCCGCTCCAAGCTCAAGACCTTTTCTTCCAATTCCGCCTGGGCAATACCCACCGGAACCTGCAGGCGCTCCCGCAGTTTCCCGTTCACCTGGATTACTATTTTCGTCTCCTCCTGGACAAGGGCCTCGGGATCATAAGCGGGCCACTCCTGTTGGTGCACACTGTCTTCATGGCCCAAGACATGCCACAATTCCTCCATCAGGTGGGGGGCAAAGGGAGCCAGAAGCAAGACGGTTTTTTCCAGGGCTTCCCGTACTATTTGCGGGTTTTGTTCCCCTATTTCCAGTTTGTCCTGGTATCTATAGATACCATTGACCAGTTCCATAATCGCACTTATGGCCGTATTAAAATTAAACCTTTCTTCAATATCCTCGGTAACCTTCTTAATGGTTTCATGTAACTGGCGTCTGAGGTCTGTGTCTGCCTGCGAAAGTGCTTCTTTACCCCCCGCTGCTGTTTTTATATAGTCGGCATTATTGTTCACGAGCCGCCAGACACGGTTGAGAAAGCGCCATGCCCCCTCGACTCCCTGGTCACTCCAGTCCAAATCCCGCTCCGGCGGGGAAGCAAAGAGAATAAAGAGACGGGCAGTATCAGCACCGTATTTGGTAAAGATTTCTTCCGGTGTCACCACATTTCCCTTGGACTTGGACATCTTGGCCCCGTCCTTGATTACCATCCCCTGGGTCAGAAGGTTGGTAAAGGGTTCCTGGCAGTCGATGAGCCCGACATCGTACAGTACCTTGGTAAAAAAGCGGGAATAAAGGAGATGCAGCACCGCATGTTCAATTCCGCCGATATACTGGTCCACAGGCATCCAGTAGTCGACAGCTTCTTTCCCGAAGGGAGCTTCTGCGTTTCTGGCATCGGTGTACCGGAAGTAATACCAGGAAGAACAGATAAAGGTGTCCATGGTATCGGTCTCTCGCCGGGCCGGCCCTCCACACCTGGGACAGGTGGTATGGACAAATTCCTCCACCTGGGCCAGGGGGGAGACTGTTCCGGGCTTAAAGACCACATTTTCCGGCAGCAGTACCGGGAGCTGGTCCTCGGGGACGGGGACCGCTCCGCACTGATCGCAGTACACAATCGGTATGGGCACACCCCAATACCGCTGCCGGGATACCAGCCAATCCCTCAGTTTATAACTGACAGCCCTCCGGCCAATACCCTTCTCCTCCAGATAGTCGGCAATGGCCTCCTGGGCCTCTTCCACCGGCAAGCCATTAAAGGGACCGGAATTAACCAGGAAACCATCGGCAGCATATGCCTCCGTAAGTTGTTCCGGCACCGGTGCATCCTTCTCCGGTATGACAACGATCCGTTTGGGGATCCCATATTTTTCCGTAAAGGCAAAGTCCCTGGTATCATGGGCTGGTACACCCATTACGGCACCGGTTCCGTATTCCATCAAGACATAATCAGAAACCCAGATGGATATTTCTTCACCGTTGATGGGGTTGACGGCATAGGCCCCCAGGAAGATTCCTTCTTTACCCGGTTCTTCCCCGTTCCTGGTTTCGGCCCGCCTGCTGATAGCCTTCTGCACAAAATCCCGGACAGTCTCTTCACGTTCCGTTCCCCGCACCAGGTCCATAACCAGGGGATGTTCCGGCGCCAGGACCATGAAGGTAACACCGTAGAGGGTATCATGGCGGGTGGTAAAAACGGTAATCTTTTCTTCCCGGTCCTTGATAGGAAAGATAACCTCGGCACCTTCACTGCGGCCTATCCAATTTTCCTGCATGGTCTTAACAGAATCCGGCCACCCCTGCAAAAGCTCCCAGTCTTTTAAAAGACGGTCGGCATAATCTGTAATCCGCAGGAACCATTGTTCCAGTTCCTTCTTTCCTACCTGGGTGTCACAGCGCCAGCAATTCCCGTTTATTACCTGTTCATTGGCAAGAACCGTTTGACAGGAAGGACACCAGTTCACCGCCGCTTTGCGCCTATAGGCCAGGCCCCGGTGGTAAAAAAGGAGGAATAACCATTGGGTCCACCGGTAATAATCGGGGAGGCAGGTAGTAACCTCCCGGTCCCAATCATAGCTTGTGCCCAGTTGCTGCTGCTGCCGACGCATGTTGGCTATATTGGCAGCGGTCCATTGGGCAGGATGGGTGCCATGTTTAATAGCAGCATTCTCAGCCGGCATCCCAAAGGCATCCCAGCCCATGGGATGCAATACATTGTATCCTTTCATTGTTTTGAAACGGGCTACAACGTCACCAATAGAATAGTTGCGAATATGACCCATATGCAGGGCTCCGGAAGGATAGGGAAACATCTCCAGCACGTAATATTTTGGTTTATCGGCAGTCAGGGTAACTTTATGCTGGTTCCTGCTTTCCCAATATTTTTGCCACTTCTCCTCTATCCTTTTAAAATCATAGTGACCTTCCATACTCAACCTCCTCCTTTTTTACCACAAATATATAAAAACCTCTCGACACCCGACATTTGCCAGGGACGAGAGGTTATTTTCCACCCGCGGTACCACCCTGTTTGGTAAGAAACAAATTGGTGGAGCTGAGGGGGCTCGAACCCCTGACCTCCTGAATGCCATTCAGGCGCTCTCCCAGCTGAGCTACAGCCCCATCTTGTCTTTACCCGCTTATTATCTTCCATAACTCCGAGGCGAGTTCGGCACATCCTCTCTACCGGTTCCCAGCTACCACCGGCTCTCTGGCAAGGAGCATCTGCCTACTACTCCCCTTCATCGCCCGGGAACACATTTTCTATTATTACAGACCTTATTATAAAAGAAGCCCCGGGAAAAGTCAAGTATCGACTCTCAGGCAAGCTTAATCTCTACCCTTTTGGCATCGCCCCAGAGCCTTTCCAGGTCGTAAAAAACACGCTTTTCTTCAATAAACACATGAATTACTACATCCCCATAATCCAGCAGGATCCAGCCTGAATCATTCTGCCCTTCCCGGTGGTCCAGGGAAAAACCTGCTTCCGAAAGCCTTCCTTCGACAACTTCGGCAATGGCCTTTACCTGTATCCCACTGCTGCCGCTGGCAATTACAAAGTAATCGCAAAAGGGTGAGAGGTGCTGGATATCAAGAATTATAACATCCTTGGCCTTTTTCTCCCCGGCAGCGCGGGCAGCCAGTAACGCCTTTGCCCTACTGTCCATCAACTTCCCTCCTATTGCCCTTTTTCCATAAGAATGTCTGTATTATATTAATATTCCTTTGTCCCTCCAAGGAAAATGAACCTCGGCATCGGTATCAATACTTCTTCGATTATTGGTTTTTGCCGATAATGACAGTTATATCCACTTCATTATCTTGATCCACAACCGGGTTATCACCCTGACTGATCCGGAATATCCCCGTTGCCCGTGCCACTTTCCGGGCCGGCAGGATATCCTCGCCATGGTTAATAATCAAGCTTTCTTCATACTCAAAGTGGTCGGCATTGGCAACGGCGACTACATTGAAACCATAGCGGCGCATTTCTGCCGCCAGTTTGCTGGCATCGCCACTTTTCCCATTGCCGTTTAAAATCTGCACCTTGATATCCCTATTTTCCTCACGATTGATGCCCTTCAAAACTCGACCAACCTGTTCCCGCATTACTTCCTCATCGACCAGCCAGTAACTTATATCGTTTACATACTGATCAATGCCGGCCAGGGTCTCAATCTCCAGATCTTCCAGATTCATTTTCCGGGCCTTCTCTGCATATTGGACAATTTGCAGTACATCCATATCTGTTTCCACATTCTTAGTAAATATACTTACCAGTTCTGGAATTTTCCACACGGCACTCATACTAAGCAGCTTGTCCGCCAAAACACGGAGAAACTTCTGCTGGCGGGGAATGCGGCCGATATCTCCACCGCCGTCACCCCTATAGCGGACATAACCCAGGGCATCGTGCCCGTTTAGCAGCTGGGGCTCGGGAGAAGCCTTTAAATCAATGCGCAGATCCTGAACGGGATCCCAGTATTTCATATCCTCTTCCACGACTAACTCTATCCCACCCAGGGCATCCACAATCTGTTCAAAACCCTCCAGATTAACCTTGACATAATAATGAATCGGGATATCAAGCAGCCCTTCTACTGTTTTCTTTGCCAGCAGGGGACCACCAAAGGCATGGGCAGCATTAATCTTGTTTGTGCCCTTCCCGGGGATATCGACCCTGGTATCCCGGGGGATAGATATTACCCCTCCCTCCAGGGTTTCGGGATCAAAACTAACTACCATCATGGTATCGGTGCGGGTCGGCCCCAGTTTGTGAGTGCCTTCAATCACACCGGCATCAACACCCAGGAGCAAAACGTTAACCCGTTCACCAATTTTCGGCGGCAATATTTCCTCTCCCTGGGCGGTGCCCGGTGATCGATTATTTCCCGTTATACCGAGCAAAATCGTATATATACTTGAACCCACCATGAGAACAATAAAAAGTAAGCTACCGGTGAGAAAAATACCGAAACGTTTCCAGTTTATACGCTTGCGGACCCGTCTTTGCCGAACTGTCACTGTCATTGTTTGTACCCCTCTTTCTTTAAACCAGGGTATAATCTTCAGCCGCCAAGATATAATTACGGGCCGCTATCATCCGGGGATGAATGAAATCCCCCCGCTGTAGCAAGTAAAGCAGGGTCTGCTCCATACAAGCCAGTACTGCCCCATTAAGCTCCTTTTTCGCCAGGAGGCGAAGTTTTTCTACGCCCGGGAAAGAACGCCCCGGTTCAATATAATCTGCCACAAAAATTATTTTGGCCAAGGGTGACATCCTGGGGCCTCCGGTAGTATGTAAAGCAACAGCTTGGATAATATCTGCATCTACTATACCAAATTCATGCTGTACTATCCCTGCACCAACCCGGCCATGTAAAGTCTTGGGGCAAAGTAGATCTGAACTAGTTAATACTATACCAAAGTAACCCGCCTTTTTCAACTGTTCACCCAAAGGTAAATCCTTGGCACAATCATGTAAAAGGGCAGCAGTCTCGACCTTATTTGCCTCTATTTCAATCTGGAGGCAAGAGATCAATTCAAAAGACGCACTGACTACCCTCAAGGTATGTTCCCAGCGTTTCTGGGATAAAAGTCCTTTTATCTCCTTTTTCAACTCCCCGAGCACCACACCAATCCTCCC
>DUVO01000021.1 GCA_012841005.1 Bacillota bacterium
AAGACTGATTCCGTGCCACCGATGCCCTTCACCCCCCGAAGCCAATCAGGCCCTCCTCCAGATTGAGGGCAAAGAAAAAGGCCATGCAGGGCCGCCGGCAGAGGGCTCCAGCCCCCTTTCGTCCTGCTCCCTTACTCCAGAACCTTGGTAATCACTGCCGCAAAGTTTTTATTGCGAGCTAACCTGTGTTCCTGGATACGAAGAAGCAAATAGGTAGCTACCAGCAGGATAAACCCAAGGACAATGCCCGGGGTTTCCGTGCTGGCAAAATGCCACGTCCTTGCCAGCCACTGGCCCAGGCCGAACCCAAGGAAAAAATTGAGCAGGGGTACAATATAGACTAAAAAGGCAGCCAGCAGAACCCCCCCGGCTGCCGTTTCCAACTGAACCAGCTCCCCTTCCCGGGCTCCGATGGGGTTTTGGGCAATAACCGTCAGATCCCGGGGAGCTTCCAAACCGTGCAGGCCGCCGCACCGGCCGCAGTTACTACAAATAGTGTGGCGCCGCGTCTGAACCCTGGCCTTATTGCCAATTGTTTCGACAACTACTCCGACCTGCTCCACCACAATTCCCCCTTATCAACAGACAGCTGCCTGCAGTAAGATAATCCCCGCAGTAAGGATAACGGGAAGGATATCCTGCCACCAGAAGGTTTCCGAAGAACCAGGGAGAACAAGACGTTCAACCCGCCGGGTTAGTAAACCACCCCGCTGCTTGCCCAGAATAGCAACCCCAGGCTGTCCGAAACCAACAGTACCCCTTTGTCTCATCAGGCGACCCAGCTTGACCAGACATTGGGCCAAAACCAAGGGTTGTTGGGTAAGCTCCCTGGCATAATCATCGCAGGCCTGTTCCCGTTCCCACAGGAAGCTGCGGTATGATATGTAACCAAAGGGATTGAAAGCCATTAGGTCCCTGCACACCAGCAGCCAGCCAAGGAAATGGTCCCGACCCGCCAGATGCCCCATCTCGTGAGCAAGAACCGCCTTAATTTCTTCCCGGGTCAGATTTTGTAGCAATTCCCGGGAAATGGCAATTTTTGCTTCGCGAAAGCCAAAGGTGAAACAGACCGGATACGGGTTCCCCTGGCTCCAAAAGAGACGGGGACAGGAAAGGCCTGCTTCTGTTGCCAATTTTGAGACCATTTGTTCCAGTTCCGGTGCTTCGCCCGGTGCCACAAGTTTACACCTGCGGATAAGGAAATGATAGTTAAGCAGGCGGATACCAACCCGCAAACAACCGAGGGCAAAGATAATAAGAAAGAATAATCCCCAATAGGGATTGAGCAGGCCCCGCAGCCTGCAGAACAACTGCTCTACTTGAAACCACAACAGGTTACCTTGACTGCAGCCCTGCCCGGGCAGGGGACAGAGAAACAGATACCCGGTAACGGGCAATAACAGGGGCAACATAAATAGCCAGGCCCTCAACCGGGGATCGGTAATACAGAAGACTTTGACTGCCAATGCTACCAGGATATAAATTACCGCAGAGGTGATAAGGGTATAGAAAATATAGACGGTCAAGTCAAAGTTTTCCAGAAGAACCAGCATTATTACTCGACCTTTCTCCTCTCAGCGATCAAGGCTTCCAATCGATCCAGCTGTTCCTCGTCTTCCACCTGCTGCAACCGGCTGAAAAAATAGGAAATCGCCGGTTCCGCAAACTCCTCCAAAAGGCTGTCAATAACTTCCCGCACGACCACCCGGGTAAACTCACTTTTCGTAAAGCGCGGCTTGTAAAGATAGGCATTGCCCACCTGTTCCCGGGATAAGATATTTTTCCCCACCAGTCTACTCATAACCGTCATAACTGTAGTATAGGCAATCTCTCTCCTTTTGGCAAGCTCCCGATGCACATCCCTTACCAGGACCCCGTCGCGCTGCCAGACAACCTCCATGATCTCCGACTCCAGGTCCCCCAGCACCTTGCCCAGACCCAGCTTGTGTGGTCTGAATTCTTTAATTTTTCCCCCCACTTGTCCCCTCCCCCTATTCGTTAATTTAATGTCACTTTTATCATATTATACTATACTACTACAGTCAATACATGGGAACAACATCGGGCTACTAGAAGAGGGCAGAAAAGCAGCGCCAGAAGTGGGACACATAAATTCTCATTCCACTCCTGGCATAGGCTGACGGCAGGGAAAACCCCAAAACAAAGGGATTACCCCTCTCGGAAAAAGGGGCAATCCCCGGATGATTTACAAGTATTGCAAGGCTTCTCCAACTGTCCGCACCGGCTTTAATTCCAGGGGCGGCTTAAAGTTTATATGCTCAGCATTGCCCCGGGGAAGGAGACATAGCTTAAAACCTAGTTTAGCCGCTTCCTTTAGCCGCTGCTCCAGACGGTTTACCGCCCTCACTTCCCCCGCCAGGCCGACCTCTCCCAGGATAATTGTCGCTTCCGGGCAGGGAACACCACGGTAGCTGGAAGCTATGGCCATGACAATTCCAAGGTCAGCCGCCGGTTCATCGATCCGGACACCACCTACCGCATTGGCGTAGGCGTCCTGGCTGCTCAAGGGCATGCCCTCCCTTTTTTCCAATACAGCCAGCAGCATCACCAGGCGATTATAGTCGATACCTGTAGCGGAACGCCGCGGCACACCAAAACCCGTCGGGCTGACCAGGGCCTGTATTTCAACCAGTAAAGGGCGGGTGCCTTCCAGGGTGGCGATGACAACAGAACCGGAAGCCCCTGCCGGCCGCTGGGCCAGAAATAACTGGGATGGATTGGCAACCTCCTCCAGTCCCCTTTCACCCATCTCAAAGATCCCCAGCTCATTGGTCGACCCGAAGCGGTTCTTCCTTCCCCTGAGGAGCCGGTAGATGTGGTGTCTATCGCCTTCCAAATACAATACCACGTCCACCATATGTTCCAGAACCCGGGGTCCGGCCAGGGAACCCTCCTTGGTCACATGGCCGACGATAATAACCGGTAAATCCAGGGACTTGGCCAGGACCATAAGTTGGGAAGCACATTCCCTTACCTGGCTGACACTTCCCGGTGCCGAGGTAAGTTCGGGATTATATACCGTCTGGATGGAATCTAATACTACCAGATTGGGCTGCAGCCTTTTGATCTGTTCAATTATTAGGGACAGATCCGTCTCCCCCAGCACCAATAAGTTTTCCTCCAGGGCATTGAGACGGGTGCCCCGTATCTTTAATTGTCCCGGGGATTCTTCCCCGGAAACATAGAGGACCTTGCCGGTTTCGACCGCAAAATGGGCCGCCGCCTGAAGCAGCAAGGTTGACTTCCCTATCCCCGGATCCCCCCCCAAAAGGACAAGGGAACCGGGAACAATACCACCCCCCAACACCCGGTCAAACTCCTTACTGCCGGTGGAAAACCTCCTGGCCACATCACCGGGAACCATAGCAATGGGCTGGGGATTGTTTATTCGGCGGGAAGGACCGGGAGGCCCCGGATGCGGGCCTCCCAGTCCACCACGGACCTCCTCCACCATGCTGTTCCAGCTGCCGCAGCTACTGCAGCGACCCAACCACTTGGGGAATTCGCTGCCGCATTCCTGACAGACAAAAACAGTTCTAGATTTGGCCATATTCCCCTCTCCCCAAAAGATTTCCTCTTTTGTTTTTATGTTGTCCCCTGAATAGCCCTTTCCTTGGTGCTGAAGGCCAATTCCCCTTCTGTGACCCCAACTTGGACCACATCCCCCGGTACAATCCGGCCCGCCAGGATTTCCTCCGCCAGGGGATTCTCCACCAGGCGCTGGATGGTTCGCCGTAAGGGGCGGGCACCAAGGGTAGGATCATACCCTTCCCGGGTCAGCAGCTTCTTGGCTTCTCCGCTTACTTCCAGGGTAACACCCTTTTCCGCTAGGCGCTTTTTAACATCCTTCAACATCAGGTCAACGATTTCCTGCAGATGTTCTTCCTCTAGTTGATGGAAAACGATAATTTCATCAATCCGGTTCAGGAACTCGGGCCGGAAGGTCCTTTTCAGATCCGACAGGACCCGGTCTTTAATCCCCTTATAGGTCTCCTCCGGCGTTGTCGGACGGAAACCAACGGTAACTTCCCTCTGCAGGTGCTGGGCTCCTACATTTGAAGTCATTATAACCACGGTATTGCGAAAGTCAACCTCCCGTCCCTTGGCATCGGTGAGCCTACCGTCCTCGAGAATCTGCAGGAGGATATTGAAGACTTCCGGATGGGCCTTTTCAATTTCGTCGAAGAGGACCACAGAATAGGGTTTCCGCCTTACCTTTTCCGTCAACTGCCCTGCCTCTTCATAGCCCACATATCCGGGCGGGGCACCGACCAGGCGAGAGACGGTATGCCTTTCCATATACTCGGACATGTCGAAGCGGATCATGGCCTCCTCATCCCCGAAAAGCTGCTCCGACAAGGCGCGGGCCAATTCGGTTTTCCCGACCCCCGTCGGGCCCAGAAAGATAAAGGAACCGATGGGTCTCTTCGGGTCTTTGAGTCCCGCCCTGGCCCGGCGCACCGCCCGGGCTACTGCCGTCACTGCTTCTTCCTGACCAATAACCCGCTGGTGCAACCCTTCTTCCAGTTTTAAGAGCCGCTGGCTCTCTTCCTCAGCCAGCCTGGTTACCGGTATCCCCGTCCAGTCGGAAACAATTTGCGCCACATCATCTGCCGTCACCACTGCTTCCGTTTTTCCCTTTTCTGTCTCCCATCTCTGGCGTCTTTCTTCCAGCTCTTTCTTGAGGGACTGCTCCCGATCCCGCAACTGGGCCGCTTTTTCAAATTCCTGGTTCTGGACCGCCGCTTCTTTCTCTTTACCGATCTCCTCCAACTGGGCCTCCAATTCCTTCAATTCCGGAGGAGCGTTATACAGCTGCAGCCTTACCCTGGAAGCCGCCTCATCGATGAGGTCAATGGCTTTATCCGGCAGATACCTGTCAGATATATAACGATCCGAGAGGAGGGCAGCAGCCTCTATCGCTTCATCGGTTATTTTGACCCGGTGATGGGCTTCATACCGGTCCCGCAAGCCCCGTAAGATAGCCACAGTGTCCTCCCTGGACGGCTCGCCGATGGTAACAGGCTGGAAGCGCCTTTCCAGGGCGGCATCCCTTTCAATATGCTTCCGGTATTCGTCCAGGGTGGTGGCCCCGATGCATTGCAGTTCACCCCGGGCCAGGGCCGGCTTCAAGATATTGGCGGCATCGATGGCGCCTTCTGCCGCCCCGGCACCAACCACCGTATGGAGCTCATCGATGAAGAGAATAATATTATCGGTCTGGCGAATCTCTTCAATAACCTTCTTAAGGCGTTCCTCAAACTCGCCCCGGTATTTCGTCCCTGCTACAAGCGAAGCCAGGTCCAGTGTCATTACCCGCTTCCCATTCAATAGTTCCGGTACTTTCCCCTCTACAATCCGCTGGGCCAGGCCCTCGGCTATGGCTGTCTTGCCCACACCCGGTTCACCTACCAGGACCGGGTTATTCTTTGTCCTCCGGCTCAAGATCTGAATCACCCGTTCAATTTCTTCTTCCCTGCCCACCACGGGATCCAGTTTCCCCTCTCGGGCCATTTGGGTTAGATCCCTTCCCAGGCTGTCCAGGGTCGGTGTATTGCTCTTTCCCCGTATTTTGGGGGCCTGTCCCCGACCGGTATTATTGTTCTGCCCCAGCTGCTGGATCAAATAGGCCCTCACCTTATTCAAATCGACTCCCAGGTTCTTCAAAACCCGGGCGGCAACTCCTTCCTCCTCCCGGATCAGACCCAAGAGCAAATGCTCTGTGCCAACGTAATTGTGGCCCAACTGCCTGGCTTCATCCAAGGATAACTCTATGGCCCTTTTCGCCCGGGGAGTAAAACCAATCTCTCCCATAACTGTACCCGTCCCGGGGCCAATTATCTTTTCTACCTCTTCCTTTACCCTTTCCCGTGCTACTCCAAGCTCAGACAAGACCTTATGGGCAACGCCTGTACCCTCTCTGATCAAGCCTAGCAACAGGTGCTCAGTTCCAACATAGGGATACTGGAGTCGCCGTGCTTCTTCCTGGGCCAGCAGCATTACCCTTTGGGCCCTCTCTGTAAAACGAGCGAACATGTTATCTTCACCTCCAGTAATCAGTATTCTTCTTTTAGCCTTTCCCTGATCAGGGTCGCCCTCTTGGCGTCCCTTTCCCGGGAACTCTGTTGTGCCCCGGCTATTTTTTGAATAAAAGCCGGCTGGCACAAGACCAGAAGTTCATTAAGTACGTGATAATTTAAGTTTGGTAGTAAATTGAGATCTAACCCCAACCGCAAATCAGAAATCAGATTGATGGCTTCCTTGGTGGAAAGGAGACGGGCATGGGTCAACAGGCCATAAGCCCGGAACACCCTATCCACCAGATGGTCTCCCATCTCCCTGTATAACTCCTGCCTGGCCCCCCGCTCCTGCTCAATAACCTGCCTGGTAATCGCCTGTAAATGGGCGATTAATTCCTCCTCCGAGCGGCCTAGGGTTATTTGATTGGAGATCTGGAACATATTACCCAGGGCCTCGGTCCCCTCCCCGTACATACCCCGGGTCACCAATCCCAGTTGGGAAAGGGTTGCAAATACCTTGCCCACCCGGTTCAGCATTACCAAACCGGGAAGGTGGACCATGACAGAGGCCCGCATACCAGACCCGGTATTAGTCGGACAGGCTGTCAGATAACCGAAGGTTTCATCATAGGCATAGGTCACAGTTCTTTCCAACTGGTCATCGATATCCTCCGCCAGTTGCAGGGCTTCCTCCAACTGCAGACCGGGGAAAAGGGCCTGGATCCGCAGATGGTCTTCTTCATTAACCATTATCGAAACCCCTTCGTCGTCCCGGAGAATAATACCACGATGCCTTGGTTCCCTAATATGGTCCGGACTGGTAAGGTGCTTCTCCACCAGGAGCTGGCGGTCCACCGGAGACAGCTTGGTCAGGGACAGGAAGAAGTACTTGGCCCGGGTGGGAAGATGCTGCACAGCAGTCCCGACCTCAGTAATTATTGCCCCTAATTCCTTCTCTCCCGCCCGATTGGGGAAAGGATATGCGGCAAGATTACGGGCTAGGCGCACCCTGCTGCTTATAACCACCTCCTGCTCCGGCCCCCTACCAACCAGCCAGGATGAAGTAGGTCTTTGTAGGATTTCCTCCCAACCCATCTTTACTCGCCTCCTGACCCTATTTTCTTCTCCAGGGCCCGAATTTTATCCCGCAAAACAGCCGCTTGCTCGAAGGCTTCCCTTTCTACCGCCCGGTTTAAGGCCTTCTTAAGTTCCTGCAATTCCTGCTTGGCCCTGAGCTCATTCCCGGCCTTCCGGGGCACTTTTCCCACATGCTGAACCTGACCATGCAACCGGCTCAGGAGTGGGGTCAACTGCTCCCGGTAGGTCCCATAGCACCTGTCACAGCCCAAACGTCCGCTGGCCTTAAACTCGCTGTAGGTCAAGCCACAACCGGGACATACGAGGGACCCGGCGTCAGCTTTCCGCCCCAGGTGCTTAACCACCACATCGGAATCGAGGAGGGTGGCAAACAAATTAGACAAAGAAAATTCCGGGGCACTGATAAAGTTTAACTCCCCCTTTTCCCGGGCACATTCCTGGCAAAAATGCATTTCCGTAGTCTTATTGTTGATTGTCTTGCGGATCAGCACCGTCGCAGGCCGTCTTTTGCACTCTTCGCAAAGCATTAATATCACATCTCCTTCACTAGCCGGCTTCGGACAGCCAGAAAGCCTTCACCCTATTCACCCAATAGGGCCAGCAGCATTGCCTTCAGGAGACGGGCCCTGAGGACATCCCTGAGGGGCAGTTCCACACCCAGGGTCTCCCGGGACACCGCGGCCTCGAGCATTCTCTTTTCCCTCCCGTTCAACAGCTCTTCTTCCCACAACCGCTCCACAATACCCTCTGCTTGGGCCTGACTAATGGATTCGCCAATACCCCTGCTGAGCAAACCCTGTAATTGCTCCGGAAGATCCATCCGTAACTTGATGATGCGGATAAACCCTCCTCCCCCCCTCCGGCTCTGCACAAGATAACCCCGCTCCACGGTAAATCTTGTCGCCAGTACATAATTCACCTGGGAGGGGACACAAGCAAAGATTTCTGCCAGGTCACTGCGCCTGATCTCCAGGGTGTTTCCACCTGCACGGAGCAGTTGTTCCTTTAACCACCGTTCAATTTGTTCCGTCAGGCTCGGCAAAGAATCACCCCCCTATTTTGACCTTCCTTGACCTTCATCTATAATATATCCCCCCCTAACAGCAAAAGCAACCCCCGGTTACTTATATTTCCCCAAATTTCCAGGCATTTATCGCCCCGCAAAACCCTTTTTCTCTTAATTTCACCTTCCCTGACCTTTGTCTGGTTTTTTCCATCGCAATAAGAAAAACCCTGACAAGTCAGGGTTAAATGCGAGTTTACCTGCAGAATGGAGATGCCCGCGCCCGGCGCTAGCCCTTCTATTTATTTCGGCGTAGCCACAGGAACCCGTCCCAGATTCACCCCCAGTGGTTTCAGGTAGTAGCCCACCATACACGGTGCCAAATCTGCTTTTCCCTCTGCCTTGATCCGCTGCCATGACCCGTGAAATTGCCTGCTGCAAGCCTTGTTACAGAGCTCACAATTCAGGGTGGGACAGCCCCCCGTTTCGACCACTGCCAATTTCAATCACAACACCTCCCCTTGTTCTTTGGCCCTTTCCAAAATAAAAAGCCAATCGCAGTTCCATTCCCCTTTTAGGCCACACCTAAACAGGTGCAATGGAACTCGATTGACGTTGTGGACAAAACCCAGACTGCAAAAACCAATTTTCATCCCCCCAAGCCATTTTTAACTGATACTCGGGGCAGCCCTGGCATTTACTGATCTCGACTTAGTAATTTGTCCCTGTATGGTATTATATTCGCCAGGATAGGTTAATTTCCTGCTTCCAACCAAATAGTTAGCTTACCATTATCTGGTTTTTCATCTATCTACACTGTAATTGGGCGCCTCCTTGGTGATATGCACGTCATGGGGATGATTCTCCCGCAGGGCGGCATTGGTCACCCGGATAAACCTGGTTTTTTCCCTGAGTTCCCTGAGGTTTCGGGTTCCGCAGTATCCCATACCGCCCCGGAGACCACCAATAAGCTGGTAAACGGTCTCCGCC
>DUVO01000044.1 GCA_012841005.1 Bacillota bacterium
AGGGTGGAACGGTGAGGTAAGAGCTCACCAGCGGTTAGGCGACTAACCGGCTAGGTAAACCCCATCCGGAGCAAGACCGAATAGGAGAGGGATGAGGTTGCCCGCTGATCTCTCGGGTAAGGTCGCTGGAGGTGCCAGGCAACTGGTACCCAAGATAGATGGTCATCTTCGACAGGACTCGGCTTACAGGTCTACTCGCCAATATCTGATAATGTGGGGCTGTAGCTCAGCTGGGAGAGCACCTGAATGGCATTCAGGGGGTCAGGGGTTCGAATCCCCTCAGCTCCACCAAAGGTAAACCATCCCTTGCGCAAAAGGATTGTAGCAAGGGATAGTTTTATTTTGCCCTGCCAGGGGCACCGGGAGCCTTAGGGGCCGGGTTGTAATCTTTTGTAATAATTTGGTAATAAAATTTAACAGTACCGAAACGTAACGGAAATATTAATCCATTATCATTCATGTGCCGGGAACTAATCTTTGTCTCCTGCGTCTAATAATAGCGAGTGAAGGTTGAGGGGGTTAATAATGCCGTATTGGGGTAAGGTTCTGCTGGTTGATGATGACCAAAATGTACTGGAATTGGTCAAGCTGTATGGTGAAAGGGAAGGATTTGAGGTAATAGGTATAAATCACGGCGATCTGGCCCTGCCTGCCTTTGACCGGGAGAATCCCGATGTGGTTATCCTTGATATCATGCTGCCCGGCAAGGATGGCCTTACTCTATGCCGGGAGCTGCGGGCGGTACGCATGGTTCCCATCATCATGTTGACGGCCAAGGGTGAGGAAGCAGACCGGGTTCTGGGACTGGAAATGGGGGCTGATGACTATGTGGCGAAACCTTTCAGCCCCCGGGAACTGGTTGCCCGGATAAAAGCAGTGCTACGCCGTACCCAGGCCATAGACACAGATAAGGAATGGAGATTGAAATACCCGGGTTTGGAAATCCTGGCCGACGTCAGGAATGTTTTGGTTGCGGGCGTGAAAACGGAAGTAACTCCCCGGGAATTCGATCTGCTCTATTATCTCGCCCAGAATCCGCGCCGGGTTTTTACCCGGGAAGAATTATTGGCGGCTGTTTGGGGATATGATTATTTCGGTGATCAGCGAACGGTAGATGTTCATATCCGCAGGCTGCGGAAAAAACTGGAGCCCTTAAACCATGAGTACCTGACCACTGTATGGGGAGTAGGATACCAGTTTACACCTCCTCTTGAAGGAGGAGAAACTACATCGTGAAGAAAAATATCCGGTTCGGTGGGGATATTTATATACTGTTACTGGATACCACCCGCCGGTTTTTTCATAAGGTAAAGGGACTGGTCCAGGAACAGTTTAACAAAAACATTTACACCAGGATCCTTTTTACCAACGTGACGGCCTTTGTCGTTGCCCTCCTTGCCATGTCTTTTTTGGCAGGTCTTGTGGTACGGCAGGTAACCTATGCCCAGGCGGAACAGGAGTTATTGCGCAAGGCCAAACGGGTAAATTTTGCCTTACTCCAGCAGGGGGGTCCGGTCTGGGGGAGCCCTGCCGGGGAAACCGGCGGGGAAGACCAGAAGAGACAGGAATTGCTGAAGTTTTTGGCCGATACCTTTGACGCCCGGATCACCATCTTTGACCTGGAAGGGACCATCCTGGACACCTCGGCGGAGCAGGAAGTAGTACCGGGCAGCAAGGTTGACGGGAAATTTGTGAAAACAATTATTGCCGGTGAGATTGCCGTGACCAGGGCGGTGGACCGGGAAACGGGTCAACCTGTCTTTAATGCCGTTGTTCCCATGGGGAAGGAAGAAGAGACCATTGAGTATGGTATTCTCCTGGAGACAAAACCGGTAAGCCTTGACCTGGCCTTGAGCAAACCCCGCCTCTACCTGGTTGTGGGCGGAATGATTATCCTGGTTATTATTATTATTCTTTC
>DUVO01000303.1 GCA_012841005.1 Bacillota bacterium
CCCCCGGTTACGGCTACGGCTGTAAAGATGCCGACGGCACTCCCCGGTTGCTGAAACACCTGGCCAAGCTGGCCCGGGATTATAATGTTCCCTATGTGATTGATAACGCGTGGGGAGTTCCTTTTATTGGCACCGATATAACCCAGGTGGGGGCCGATGTCATGGTCTACAGTATGGACAAGGCATCGGGTGCGGCCACCAGTGGTCTCATTATCGGAAAAGAAGAGGTTATGACCACTATCCGCCGGGCCCTGGGTATTCATGGGGATCGGTGGGGTACCCTGTCCTCTTACGGCAAGGCGGCCTATGTGACCCAGGATCCGGGGAAGGAAGCCCTTTTGAGCCAGATTGCGGCTTTGAAGGCCCTGCGGGACCGGCCTGAGGTTTTACTGCAGCCCGTTGACCGTCTTTATGAAATTGTTAAGGAGGAATTTGCCCAGGCGCCGGAACCCCTGGCCCGGGGTGTGATTATATCCAAATCCTATAATTCCACTACCGTTGAGATTAATTATGAACCCACCTGGAAGGGGGATGGCCTGGGATTCCCCATTTTCTCCATAGAAGATATGTACGCCGGGACCAATATCCTGCAGACAGGCCTTGCCCAAATGGGGGTTATACCGACCATCGCTTATGACGGCAACATTTTCATTTCCCCCGGGCTCGGGACCACCAATGAAGAGGGGGAATTGCTGGAAGATAGAATTCGCTATGGTGTCCGGGGCTTAATCCGGTTAATGGAAATCGTCGGGAGGTATGCCGGTTTTTTCGGTTAAGGTAGTACCCCTTTGAATGATAGAGAGGAGGCATTTCAAGCATGGTAAAGGTGCTGGTGATCGGCGGCGGCTGGTCAGGGTGCGGGGCTGCCCTGGCCGCGGCCAAGGCGGGGGCACAAGTGACCTTGCTGGAAAAAACTGATCAGCTGCTAGGCACGGGTCTTGTCGGTGGTATCATGCGCAATAACGGGCGGTACACGGCAGCGGAGGAGGCCATCGCCCTTGGGGGCGGTGAACTATTTAAAATTGCCGATGCTGTGGCCCGTCACCGTAACATCGATTTTCCCGGCCATAAGCATGCTACCCTCTACGATGTGACCAAAATAGAACCGGCGGTGCGCAAGCTCCTGCAGGAGAGGGGGATTGATATCCAGCTGGAAACCAGGGCCGGGGCGGTAGATATGCAGGAAGGGAGCCGATTTATTAAATCAGTTCGCTCTGATACAGGACGGTCCTTTACCGCCGATGTATTTGTGGAAACAACGGGGACGGCAGGTCCCCAGGGCAACTGCTTGAAATATGGCAATGGGTGTGCCATGTGCATTCTCCGCTGTCCCAGCTACGGGCCCCGGGTTAGTATTGCCGCCAAGGCGGGGATACAGGAGATGATCGGCGGCAGTTCCGTCGGTACCCTGGGGGCGATGAGCGGGTCATGTAAACTACTGAAAGAGTCCCTGGCTCACGGGATTCAGGAAAGGTTGAACAGGGAAGGTGTGGTGGTGGTTCCCCTGCCGCCGGAGCTGCAAAAGAAGGACCTGGCAAAAAAGGCGTGCCAGCAGTATAACCTGAAGGAATATGCCGAGAATATTATCCTTTTGGATACCGGCCATGCAAAATTGATGGCACCCTATTTCCCTTTGAATAAATTGCGGCAAATACCAGGATTTGAAAATGCCCGTTTCGAAGACCCCTACGCCGGAGGCAGGGGTAATTCCATCAGGTATCTGGCTATATCACCCCGGGATAACTATTTAAAGGTTGAGGGGTTGGAAAACCTCTTCTGCGGGGGAGAGAAGGCCGGTCCCCTGGTGGGGCATACAGAGGCTATCGTTACCGGTACCCTGGCGGGTCATAATGCCGTCCGCTGGGCCTGTGGGAAAGAATTATTGGCGCTGCCCCGGACCCTGGCCATCGGTGATGCCATTGCCTTTGTCCGGGAGCAGCTGGAGACAACAGAGGGCTTGCGGAAGAAATACACCTTTTCCGGGTCCATCTATTTCCAGCGCATGCAGGAGTTGGGACTCTATACAACCGACAGGAAGAAAATTGAAGACAGGGTGGCCGCGGCTGGGCTCACAGGGATTTATGACAGGCAAATAGTGTAGGGTACCAATGGGGAAAGGAGCCGAATCAATGTTTACAGAACGCCTTGAACAAGTAATGACAATCTTGACCATAATCAGTAACAGTGAGGAGCCCCTCGGGTCAGGTGCTATCAAGGAAGAATTGAGCAGGCGGGGACATAATTTGAGTGAAGCGACCGTTGGCCGCATTCTCAGGGCTCTGGACACCAGGGGACTGACGGAAAGAATCGGGTACCGGGGACGCACCCTGACCACCGCGGGGAAGGCCCACCTGGAGCAGCTTTTAATAGAAAGGAAGCGGGCCCTTTCCAGTAACGAATTGCTAAAAGCCCTTAAAGCAACGGGCAAGGAGAAGCTCCTGGACGTGCTGGTAGCCAGGCGGGCCATTGAACGAGAAAATGCCCGCCTGGCGGCATTACATGCGACAAGGGAAGAATTAGAGGAAATGGAAAGGATAATTATCCGGCAAAAAAAAATGCTGGAACTAGGGCAGAGTACGGCCGCGACCGATGTACAGTTTCACAAACTACTGGCCGCCGCAGCAAAAAACAGGGTTCTCGAAGCGGCTACTGACCTCATCAGGCAGGATGGCCAGCTGACACCAATTATGGAGTACATCAGGCAAAATGTGGGCAGTACCATGGTGGCTGATCATTTGCAGATCTTCCATTGTGTTGCGGCCGGTGATGCCGGGGCCGCGGAAGCAGCGCTGGTGGCCCATATCGATAATCTCATCAGTGATGTGCAGAAATATTGGGAAGCAAATAAGGAGGGCTGATTCCCAGGGGGGGATAATGGTTGAAATACAAAAGTCGCATTCTTGATGCCCTCGATGTGGAAACATTTCTTCTCGCCCGGGATGAAGGGGAGGCCAAGGGCATCATGGAGGGCTTATTGGTGGAATTGGGCTTTGCCGATCATGATATTGTCTTTTTAGAACAAGTGGGGTGCGGTGTCAGGGTCAGGGCCAGGGCCTATGTGCACCGCCCGGGGGTTTCCTACGGCTGGCTGGCGGGGGGGGAACAATGATGGCAGCTGAAAGGAAAAAAATTCTTCTGGTCCCCCTGGACCCGGTCCATGACGTGGGCCTGAAACTGATCCGGCGTGCCCTAAAGGAGGCAGGCCACGACACCCTGCTCCTGCCCCCGGGTCTGGAACCCAATGAGGTGGTGAGCAAGCTCCTGGAACAGAATGGAGTCGATTTTGTTCTGGTCAGCCGTACCATTGGGTACCGGGTGGGAGAACTCCTGGCCGAGTTTGTCGATCTTGTGGAAGCCTGCGGGGTGCGGGAACGGGTAATCCTGGTTGTAGGAGGAATGGCTGTAAGACCGGAATTGGCGGCGGAATTGGGGTTTGATGCCGGCTTCGGCTCGGGAACAACTCCGGAAGAAGTGGTGGCCTATGTTGAAGGGCGCCCCTTTGTTGCCGGAAAGGAGCGGGGGACAGGAAAGAAGAAGGTTGATTTAACTGCAGGTTATTCCTATGCTTACCGAAATAGGGAGATCGAAAAGCAGTTGGATCTCATCACCCAGGAGATTTTAACCTGGGTGGGCAATAAAACTTCACCGGCAGTGGAGAGGGCCCGGCTCGCTTTTTCTGCCCTCAGGGGTGAGATAGAACCGGGGGAATTCCGGGAAAAGTACCTGGGGTATTGCGATGACCTGGTGCGGGATTACTATAACCACCGGCGTTTACCCAATCGTACCCGACTCCTGGACAGGGAAGAACTGGATGCCCTGGAAAGGCATCAACACTGGGAGGGGATCTCCACGGCCGTCAGGGAAGGCCTGCCAAGGCCGGCGATTTTTATTCAGTACGGTACCGGCTGTCCCATCATGGATATCATGCATATCAAAACCTGTGAGGCCTGGGGGGCCGATGGAGTTGTTCACTTTGACCCCTCCTGGGGTGCCCGGACCGAAGGGCTGTTGGCCGGCTACCTGGCCCATTCCGAGGACGGAACCGTTATTACCCTGGAGAACCTCCGACTTCTCAAGGAGTACCTGTGGCCAGGCACCCTGTGGCAGGTAAGGGCCCACCGGGGGTTGAACACCCCGGAGACGGTGGTGCTGGCGGGAGAAGTCGGGGCGGATCTGACCAAGATCAATATGGTATACGCTTCCCTGGGGGCGGGGATGGACCCGGCCCGCATGACCGTCGACGGTGTGGAGGCCATCAGGTGGGCAGTCCATTACGGCCTTTCCTTTGATGTGGTGACCAATGAAGAGTTGTGTGGGGTCCCAGCCTACAAGGCCTTTGCCGGGATGCTCATCGTTGCCCACCTGGCCCGCAAAATGGGGGGGCGGCCGATTCTCCAGCCCCTCTTCTGCCGTTCCCCGGAGGTAATGATCTACGGGCAAATGAAGGACAACTACATTGATTACAATGCCGCCAAGATCCTGGCCTTACAGGGGATCATCGACGCACCCCTGTGGCCCGGTGCCCCCATCGGGTTTCTCACCCATACGGAGGACCGGGTCCAGTCTGCGGTAACCACCGCCCTGCATGCCTGCCTCGCCCGGTCCCTGGGTGTGGAGGCCATCAGCATTGCTTCTTCCGATGAAGCCTATGCCGGTGGACCTATTGTTGCTGCATCCCGCATCGATACCCTGCGGGGTACCTACGAAGGTTTCCGGTTCTTCGGGAGTGCGGGAATTGAGCCTACTTCCCGGGCCCAGGAATGGGCCCAGGAGCTGGTTGCCGGAATTACCAGGGTCCTCAAGGATGTGGCCAGTTCCGGTTCCTTTGTTCAGGCCCTGTACCGGGGACTCCTGGGGAGCCCCGAGGATGGAGCCTATCCGGGACGGGTGGGCCGGGGCACCCTCCTCAGGAAGGAGCCGGGAGAGGATGTTTAAGGTTGGTTTTGCCGGAACGGCCAAGAATACCGGGAAAACGACGGCGCTGATGTATTTTCTCCAGCAGGCCTTTGCCGGCTGCCAACGGGTTGGTTTAAGCGGAATTGGGTATGACGGTGAAGATCTCGATCACCTGACCGGCCTGCCGAAGCCCCGGGTTTTTTGCCCCCGGGGCACTATAATCGCTACGGCCCAGAGGTGCCTGGCCAGGGGTACTGCATCCTGCCGCCTGCTGGAGGTACTGCCCGTTTCCAATGCCCTGGGGCCCATCTGTTTGGCGGAGGTGGTAAACCCGGGGCTGGCAGTAATAGCCGGTCCCAATAAAAGGGGGGACCTGCGCCGGACTTTGAAAGCCTTTGCCCGAGGGGGGTGTGAATTGGTCTTTGTGGATGGGGCCTTTGGCCGGATGAGCCCCTTTGTTGAGGTTGATGGTCTCATTTTAGCTACAGGGGCAGCCCGGAACCGTGCCCTAGACTGCCTGGTACGGGAGACCAGGGCCCTGGACCGGATTTTTACCCTTCCTGCCGCGGTCCTTAAAGGGGCAGTGGAGGGGGAAAATACAATTGTAATCTGGGGGCAGGGAGGAGGGACAATAAGGTTCAGGGAAACTTCCCTTCTTTCCCCGGAGCTTGTTCAGGAAGTGGCCAGGGCGGCAGCTTCTGCTGAGGTTATTTCCCTGCCGGGTGCCGTGCCGGGAAGGCTGCTGGGTAAGTTTTCCCGGGAACTGGGGGAGGATCTGGCGGGAAAGACCCTTATTGTTTCTGATCCGACCAAACTGCTGGTGCTGGGTGAATATGTCGAGGCTGTAGCTGCCCTCGATCAGATCGCTGCCTTTGGGGGCCGGGTTATGGTCAGGGAAAGGATACCCCTGCTGGCAGTGACCATAAACCCATTTTATCCCCGGGAAGTAAACAATACCTTTTGCAAGGATTTTATCGATGGGAACTTACTGAAACAGGCCCTGGCGGCAGTTACCCGGGTACCGGTGATCAATGTCAGGGAAGGGGGACCAGCCTATTACCTGGATACCGCCAGGCGGGAAGTGGTAACAATTGACAATTGACAATTGGCAGTTGACAATTTACGGTGTTAGGTCAGGACATGGGTAACAAAAATGGTTCAAGAGATAGGTAACACTCCTTTACAATAAGTAGATGAGATCACTCCCTGGGAGGGTTTCATCTATGCCATGGAAGGAGATCAGCCTAATGGACCAAAGACTGGAATTTGTACACCGTGTCCTGACTGGAGCCATCCCCTTTTTGGGGTTTTGTTGGCGCCGGCGCCGGGGTGGCCGGTTTTTTTGTATTGTGGC
>DUVO01000298.1 GCA_012841005.1 Bacillota bacterium
GGCCTGTGCAACGCACTGGTCCGGAATTATCTTGCCAATGTAGCCAAGGGTAAGGAAATAAAGCCACCCGTTCTCTTTCAGGGTGGCGTAGCGGCCAACTCCGGCATGAAGCTGGCCTTTGAGAGGGAACTGGGTCTACCGGTTATGGTGCCCCCCCATTATAATGTCATGGGGGCTATCGGGGCTGCCCTGCTGGCAAGGGGTGCTGTCCGGAAGAAAAATACTTCCTTTCGGGGCTTTGCCGTGGGAAAGATGGATTATCAGGTCTCGAGTTTTTCCTGCCCCCATTGTGCCAATAGCTGTGAGATCATTGAAATCTATGGAGATGGTAAAATGCAGGCCCGTTGGGGCGGGCGCTGCGGGCGCTGGAATACTGTACAACCACAAGAGCCAGTTCAGCCAGAGTTATCAACCGGTTAGGATTTAAGCAACAGGCTGAAGTAAAGAATAATTCGCCGTTTTTGGTGTACTTCCGGCAATTAACAGTATGGGGTTTCCAGGGGCTCACGACCCCACTGGAGAAGGAATCGGAGCTTCAGTGTTCCTTACGCGAGGAGAACAAAAAGCGAAGCCAGAAGTGTTAGATAATAAATTTTTATCCCTCTAGTGGAGTTGGGAACCGGTGTGGGGGCTCCGCTCTCATGACATTATCACAGAATAACTACAACTAGCAGGCAAAGTGGTTGACAGGAACTTGCAGCCGTGTTAAAATGGACAAAATTCAATAAAAGCATACCTCATCTCTTGACGCAGGGGGTGGGGTAGAGGCGCGGTGTTCATGAGTAACCGGTGGGGAAAAGGGCATTGATGATACCCGGTAAAAGGGAACACCGCCGAAGTCCAAGGTCTGCTGCTGGCCTTGCGACTGGGCCTGCACTAAAAAGGTGCAGGACTGTCACCAGGATTACTCCTCCAATCCTGGTGGAGCGCTATCTCACAGCTTGGAGGGGATGGGCGTGCTTGGAATGTAACGACCAAGGCCACGTGCATTGGTCTTTTTCGTTCCTGCCGGCCATGCCACCCACGCAAAAAACTCAGGAAGGAGCTGGCCGTCAATGGATTTACCGGGTACCATCAGTTTCAATGCAAGTGGTCACTTGCAGGTAGGTAATTGTGATGTAGTGGAACTGGCAAGGACCTTCGGAACCCCTCTTTATATTTATGATGAAAAGGGCATAAGGCAGAAATGCCGGGAATATCATCATGCCCTGGCTGCCAATTATCAGGATTATAAGGTTCTCTATGCCAGCAAGGCCTTTTCTTCTCTGGCTATTTACCGGCTGATGGAACAGGAAGGCCTGGGCCTCGACGTTGTCTCGGGCGGAGAGCTGTATACTGCTCTGGCCGCTAATTTTCCTCCGGAAAAAATCTACTTCCATGGTAACAATAAAAGTATTGAGGAGTTAAATCTTGCCCTTTCGGCCGGTGTTGGCTATTTTGTAGTCGACAACCCATGGGAGCTGGAGAATCTTGCCCAGTTGGCAGCAGGGAGAAAAACCAGGGTTAAAATTCTCTTACGCTTGACGCCTGGTATTGAAGTTCATACTCATCATTATATTCAGACCGGACAACTGGACTCTAAATTCGGCATTTCCCTGGCCGGGGGAGCCGCCATGGCGGTGGTAAAAAGGGCCCTGGCGCTACCCCGGATTGAGTTAGTGGGTATCCATTGTCATATTGGTTCCCAGGTCTTTACTTCCGAATCTTTCCGCCACGCTGCAGGGAAGATGGTAGAATTTATGGCGGCAGTAAAGAAAGAAACAGGACAGCAGTTGGCGGAATTGAACCTGGGCGGCGGCCTGGCTATCATCTACACGGAAACTGACAAACCGGAACCCGTTGCCAGCTTCATTAAAGGGATTACCGATGCCGTCAAGGACGCCTGTGCCAGGTACAATCTCCCCTTGCCTACCGTAGTGGTGGAACCAGGTCGCTCCCTGGTCGGTGAAGCCGGGTTAGCCGTCTACAGGGTGGGGGCAATTAAAGAAATTCCCGGGGTCCGGACCTATGCATCCATTGACGGGGGTATGGCCGACAACCCGCGCCCGGCCCTATATCAAGCCAGATATCGGGCTCTGGTGGCCAATAAGGCCAATGCTCCCCGGGAACAGAAATATACAATTGCCGGTAAATGTTGTGAATCTGGTGATATCCTCATACAGGATATTGACCTTCCCCGTATTGTCCCCGGAGATCTGATTGCCGTGCTGGCAAGTGGTGCTTACCAATACGCTATGGCCAGTAATTATAACCGGTTACCCAGGCCGGCTGTTATTACAGTAGCAAACGGGCGGGCGGAAATAATCATCCGCCGGGAAACATACAGTGATTTGCTACGCTATGATCGCATTCCCCCTTCCTGGGCGGAGAAGGACATCCTTCCTGCGGTAATGTAAAAGCGCCTAGAGCGCTTTTTTTCTTATTCCCTTTATGATATAATTTTCTGTGTTGGCTGGCAGAAAAAAGCCATACTGGGAGGTAACAAATTGTTGTTTGCTCAGGATATGATCTTCCGTATTCCGGCCCTGCTTTTGGCCATCACCGTCCATGAATACGCCCATGGTAAGATGGCCGATCGTCTTGGTGACCCGACGGCCAGGTATGCTGGTAGACTTACCCTTAACCCCCTGGCCCATCTTGACCCCCTGGGTCTGTTGATGTTATGGCTTTTCCGGTTCGGCTGGGCTAAACCGGTACCCATTAATCCTTTCCATTTTCGCAACCGCCGGCAGGGCCTGGTTCTGGTATCCCTGGCCGGCCCGGCTGCCAATATTGTTACTGCCTTTATCGTAATGCTTCTCTTGAAACTCTGGCCTGGGACGGGCTTTATCACCCAACAAATTCTATCCCTTGCCTTTATTTACAATCTCTACCTGGCCGTATTCAATCTGATACCCGTCCCGCCTCTTGACGGTTCAAAAATATTGCAGGGAATACTGCCTGGTCCCCAGGCTTATGCCTATTCCCAGCTGGAAACCTATGGCCCCATTATTTTGCTTGTACTAATCTATTTCGGGGTTGTCGGTCGGATTCTTTACCCCCTGGTTAATATGCTAGCATGGATATTGGAAACCCTGGGCCATTGGCTGGTTTTTGGTATTATCTACAGGTTCCTCTTCAGATTCTGGTAGATTTAAGATAGGAGGTATTATATTATGGCGCGCGGTAGGGTACTTAACGGCATGCGTCCAACGAGCAAACTCCACCTGGGCAATTATTTTGGTTCAGTTGTAAATATGGTTGCCCTTCAGGATGAATATGAATGTTTTTATGCAATTGTCGACTGGCACGCCTTGACCACAGGCTATGAAGATACAGGAGATTTGCAGGAAAACATCATGGATATTGCCATCGATTGGTTAAGTGCCGGGGTAGATCCGGAAAAATGTGTAATTTTTGTCCAGTCCCATGTGAAGGAACACGCGGAACTGCATTTGTTATTGTCCATGTTCACCCCCCTTGGGTGGCTCGAGCGGGTCCCAACTTACAAGGAACAACTGCGGGAATTAAAAGAACGCAATATTCACACCTACGGTTTCCTCGGTTACCCCCTTTTAATGGCAGCCGATATCCTGGCCTACAAGGCAGATACCGTTCCGGTGGGAGAAGACCAACTTCCCCATTTGGAGCTAGCCCGGGAGGTAGCCCGCCGTTTTAATCACCTTTATAAACCGATTCTGCCCGAACCCCAGGCCAAGCTGACCAAGGTGCCCCTCCTTCCCGGTATCGACGGGAGGAAAATGAGTAAAAGCTACGGCAATCACATACCCATGTCAGCCAGCCCCGATCTTATTCGGAAAAAGGTACGGCTAATGGTCACGGACCCGGCCAGGATCCGCAAGAACGATCCGGGCCACCCTGAGGTATGTACCATTGCGGCATTTTATAAGGTTTTTCTCTCCGAGGGTGTAGATGATATTTACGACCAATGCCGCAGAGGGGAGATTGGCTGTGTCGCCTGTAAAAAACGATTAACAGAATTGATTATTAGCCGGATGGAACCCATTTATAAACGGCGTCTGGAATTGGAAAAACGTCCTGACTATATCCGCGCTGTTCTCAAAAGGGGAGCTGCCCAGGCGAGGGAAGTGGCGGCAAAGACCCTGGAGGAAGTCCGGCAGGCGATGAATGTTTAAAGCCCTGGGAGTGAGCCCCAGTGTCTTATCAGGTGCGGTTACAGAACTTTCAAGGCCCCTTTGACCTTCTCTGCCACCTCATTGAGAAGGAAAAAATAGATATCTACGATATCCCCATAGCTCAGATTACCAAGGAATATCTGGAATATCTGGCAGCCTGGGAGGATATGGATATTGATGAAGCCAGCGAATTCCTCCTCCTGGCCTGCAAGCTAATTGAGATCAAAGCAAAGTTCCTCTTGCCCCGGAAACAAGAAATTACCCAAGAGGAAGAAGCCACTGACCCCAGGGAAGAATTAGTTGAGCGGCTGTTAGAATATAAAATCTTTCGAAGACTGTCTGCCCTCCTCGGACAGATCGCCATTGAACAGGAGAAGAGCTTTACCAGGGCCGGGGACAATCCTTCCGACTGGTTCCCTGAGGGAAGGCCCCTGGAGGCTGTTACCCTGACTGATCTGACCGAAGCCCTTCGCGCTGTTTTGAAACAGGCCGATTGTCCACAAACATTGCCCCTCAGGGAAAAAAAGATAAGTATAGGAGAGAAAATCCAGGAGTTACGCCAGGCCTTGAAAAGATCGAATTCCCGGCTCTGGTTTAAAAAGCTCTTTACCAAAACCAATGATCCCTTGGATATTATCGTTACCTTCTTAGCCCTCCTGGAACTAATACATAGGGGTGAATTAAAGGCGTATCAGGAGAATTCCTTCGGTGATATTCTCATACTACGGTGTGGGGAGTGATCACAATTTACCAGTCATTGCTCGCCTTAATCGAAGCCCTGCTCTTTGTCTCCGGAGCTCCCCTGACCCTGGAGGAGATCTGTGCCGCGGCAAATCTACCCTCTGCTGACGCCCAGTTGGCACTGCAAGAACTGCAAAGGCAATATGAAGGGGAAGATAGGGGTATTCAGCTGCGTTCTGTTGCCGGTGGTTATCAATTATGTACCAAGGCAGAATACGCACCCTATATCGAAAATCTTTTGGGAAGACGGGAAAAAAATATTCTTTCCCAGGCGGCTCTGGAGACACTGGCCATTATTGCCTATAAACAGCCTATTACCAAGTACGAAATCGAGAGAATCCGTGGTGTTCGGGTGGACAGTGTCCTGAATACTTTGTTGGAGAAGGGTTTGATCAAAGAAACGGGCCGAAAGGCTGCTCCCGGCCGTCCTATTCTCTATGGTACAACCAAGTATTTTTTAACAGCTTTTGGCCTGCAAGAGCTACAAGACCTGCCCCCAATACCTCCCCCGGCAGACTCGTGAGGTAGTTTGCCCATGACAAAAGCAAGTATGAATTCACCAACCTGGAAATTCAGGTTGGTATTTTGTTGGGGAGGAACCCTTTTCATTTTGGTATCTATTACCTAATCTTGGTTAAACTAGGAGATGAGTTCTTATAGAAGGGATGATCAGGTGCTGTTCCGTATACTGCCAGTGATTTTGGGAGCCTTGCTCCTTTTCTACCTGCTGCCGGTGCAGGTCAAGTTTAATTACCATTACCAGCTGGGTGCCAGCGAGGTCGGTGTCGAAGCCCGTATACTTTTGGGACTCATTATACTGACATGGACAAGCGGTTCTAAAGGCTGGCGGCTTACCTTTTTCCATCCCTTACTTACAATACCTATCTCTTTGCCTGTCCCCTTGCATTCCAAGGTTAAAAAAGAAAAGGGGCAGAGGGAAAAACCAACATATAGACAAATTATATCTCTCTTAAAGGATTGGGAAAGGCTGATATCTAAAGCACTACCCTATTGCCGACGGGTTTTGCGTTTGAGCCGATTGGATATAGAGTCTTTTGAAATGGAGGTTGGTACAGGGGATGCAGCTGAAACAGGAATTCTTACTGGCCTGATTTGGAGCACTATCGGAATGTTACAGCATCATTTTTACCGGCACCGGGGGGCACTAGCCGGGAGAAGAAATTATACAATAATACCCCATTTTAATCGTAAGGTGCTGAAGGTAAAGGTTGGCGGTATATTGAGGGTCCGGCCCGGCCATATTATAACTGTAATGGGACAATTAGTGGCTAACATATTATGGGAAAAATATGGCAAAGGAGTGGATATTAGTGGAAGAACATCCAATTCAGGGTTTAATGAAAACTGCCATGGAGAGTATCAAAGAAATGGTTGATGTAAATACCATAGTAGGTGATGCCGTGGAAACACCTGATGGGAGTGTCATTATTCCTATTTCCAGGGTCAGTTTCGGCTTCGCCGCTGGTGGTGGGGATTACGAGCAGAAGAACAGTGAAAGCAATAGTGAAAATCTTCCTTTTGCCGGGGGCAGTGGGGCAGGGGTATCGGTTCAGCCCGTTGCTTTCCTCGTGGTAGGGCAGGGCCAGGTAAGACTACTGCCTGTAGATAGCAGGGCTATCTATGATCGGTTGATCGATCTGGCTCCCCAGGTATTGCAGCAGTTGGGATTCATTGTAAAAAGCCAGGAAGGTATGACTAAAAAAGTAGAAATTAACCAA
>DUVO01000302.1 GCA_012841005.1 Bacillota bacterium
ACGGTGAGGGCGGAAAGGGCAAAGCGGGCAGATAAAACTTTCTCTGGCATATTGCTTGCTCCTTCGATAGTGTATTAAGGCCGCAGCCGCCAAAACAACCGGCAAAAGCGACGGCCGGTTCTGTCCGGACAAGGCTTTTGCCTAGTTTGCCAGGTGGCAGGTATCATTCAATTTAACCAGGTGCCACGCAGAGGCATAATAGTCCAGGATGGTTACGGAAGCGGTGTAGATCTGCATCCTGCCTGCCGCAGCGGGCGGCATCTGCATGGCCAGCGTAACCGCCGTCCTGATAATGCCGCCATGGGTTACCGCCACCGCCACTTCCTCCGCTGCCAGTTCTTCGCTTATCCTTTCCAGGAAACGGGCAACTCGTTCCCCCAGGGCAGCTGCCGGTTCCCCGCCCGGCGGAAGAGTATGGACGGGGTCAAGGCACCATTTTTCAAAAAGCTCCCGGTCCACAGGTTCCATGTCCGCATAGCGCAACCCTTCCCAGCGGCCGAAGGACATCTCCCGCAGGTCCTGGATGATTTCCACCGGCAGTCCATGGCGTTCCGCAAGAGGAGCGGCAAATTCCCTGACCCGCAAGAGCGGTGAGGAAAAAATCCGGTCAGGCTTGTCCGGCAACCATTCCGCCAGCTGCCGTGCCTGCCGGCGTCCCAATGCACTTAAATGCACGTCACTTGTTCCCTGCAGCCGAAATTCCTTATTCCATTCTGTTTCCCCGTGTCTGACCAAAATCAGTCTCATTTTCTTCCTCCCAAGGTTATCTGAAAAGCTTTGGGAAATTAAATCTTTTCTGGCTGCCCCGCCGGGGAAAAAGCGCATGACCGGCACGGAAATCACCATTCAACAAACAGCAGGGGAGCCAAAAGGAGGGCAGCCAATTCATGCAACTCGCAGGCCGCTCCCAAGATATCACCGGTCACGCCGCCAAAGTTCACTTGAAAAAAGGCGCGCAGCAGCAAAAAAAAGACAGCCAAAAAGGCAGCCGGCAGGAAAACCCGTACACCGGCGGCGGCAACCCCGATCAAGAGGGCAAGCACTACTGCCAAAACCGCCCGGCCAGTGCCGGTCTGCTCCAGAAAAACTTTTCCCAGGCCCGCATCATCGCGGGCATACCTGCAAGTTCCCATCAGCACCACCATGGCTGTACGCCCGGAAACGGGAGACAAAAGCAGCAGCACGCCGGCAGCCGGGCGCTCCGCCAGCCCGGCCACGGCCGCCGCTTTCAGCAGCATGGAAAGGACGGCCGCCTGGACGCCAAAAGCGCCCACACGGCTGTCTTTCATGACGGCGAGCCGCCTCTCCCGGTCACCGCGCACACCCAGGCCGTCAAAAGTATCCATCAGGCCATCCAGGTGCAGGCCGGCGGACAGCAGTTCCCACAACACCACCGTCAAGACGGCGGCTGCAAGCATCGGCCAGAGGCGCTGTGCCGCCGTGTAAAAGCCGTAGAGCACAAAGCCCAGGATTGCGCCCACCAGCGGGTAATAGACGGTGGAAGCGGCCAAATCCTCCGCCGTTACTTCCCCGTCACTGCCAAAAGGCCAGATTGTCAGAAAACGCAGGGCAAGAAAAAACCGTTTCATGTGTGTTCGTCCTTCCCTGGCGGCTTGATGCGGAGGGGGTACCCGGCCACCGCCAGCCAGACGGAGTCGGCCGCCCGTGCCATTAGTTGGTTTGCCCGCCCGGCCAGATCCCGGAAAACCCGTCCCATGGGCGTGTCGGGCACCACTCCCCAGCCCACTTCGTTGGTCACCACAATGGTACGGTAAGGTTTTGTGCGCACAGCGGCACAGAAAGCCGTCAGTTCCCTTTGGATCTGTTCTTCTAGCCGGTCTATTTCCTCCTCCGTCATTCCTTCCCGGTATTCCGAGAGCAACTTATTGGTCAGCCACAGTATCAGGCAGTCCAGGATAACCGTGGCGGTTTCCCCGGGAACACGCTCCAGTGCGGCACCAAGCTGCAGCGTCTCTTCCACGGTGGACCAGCCTTCCGGCCGGCGCGCCCTGTGCCTGGCCACGCGGTGTTCCATTTCTCCGTCAAGCACCGCCGCCGTGGCAATATAGCAGGCAGGTCCGTCCCCGGCCAGGGCCAGCTCCTCCGCCAGGCGGCTTTTGCCGCTGCGGGCCCCGCCGGTTATCAGGACCAGTTTTCCTGTCTCGTTGTCTATCACAGGGGTATGACCTCCTTCAGTCTGGAAATTCGCTGCCCTTCGCCCTTTATCCTGCCTTTTTTGTCGAGAGCCGGGGAAGCTACTTTTCGCGCAGTATTTCCTGCAGAAAACCAATGTCTATGTATTGTGTCAAAAGTGCGGCCAGGCGCCGGTAATATTCTTCCCTTGCGCTGCACCCGGGCAAAGCGCCGTCCGCTTTTGGCAGGTCAAGGCCGTGCACATACGGGAGCACGCCCAGAACAGTTTTTCCCGTTATTTGCGAAAGCAGCGCAAGGCCCGGCTGCAAAAGCTTTATGTCGCCGCGGAAGCGGTTAATCACAAAACCGCGGACAAGTTCCCTCAACTGCGCCGGAAGCAGCTCCAGCGTCCCGGCCACGGAGGCATACACACCGCCCCTGTTAATGTCGGCCACCAGCACCACCGGAGCTTTGACGGCGGCCGCCAGGTCCAGATTGGCAAAACCGGCGCCGAAGCGGTAAGTATCCGTAGGATTGCCATAGCCACCCGCCTCCTGCCTGTACTTATGGTGTTCATACCTGCCTCCTTTTGGCAAAACTGTACCCGCAATTTCCTCCTACTTGTCTTCCGGCGCCCCCGTTTCATCCGCCAGTTTATTGAGCGGACCGCCGAAAATTTCCTTTAAAGCCCGGTAAAGCCCGGCTTTTTCCCTGATGACAACGCCCTCGGCCTTGACCGCATTCAGGAGCCTCGTGCCTTCACCACCGGTGAAGTCGCGCTCCACTTCTCCCTTCTCTTCCAGGATAAAAACCGGCTTTCTTGCCTCCGCCGCCGCCAGGGCGGCCTCCACATTCAGGAGGTTTCCGTGGCCCAGGGGGATTTCCGCCAGCACCACCGCCCCGGCCTGCCCAAGCATAGCCAGGTGCTCCTTGTGGCGCTCTTCTGAGATGCCGGAAAAAGGCGCTTCCGCAATGACAGGCACCGCCAGCGCCCTGGCCGCTTCCCAGTCACTGTCGCCCACATTCAGGACCCCCGTCGTTACAGTATACCCGGCCTCCACCAGGTCGCGCAGCAGCTCGCCGCCGCTCCCGCCGCCGGCAATAATATGAACGGGCGGTGCCATTTTTCGCTGCCGGCTGCGCGA
>DUVO01000273.1 GCA_012841005.1 Bacillota bacterium
CAGCCGGTTTTGGAACTGGACCTGCCGGCAACCTTTGCCGGGCTGGCCGCCGCCGCCGAATCGGGCAACTGGACTGAAGCCCACAGCCGGCTGGAGGAGCTGCGGGAAAAATGGAAACAGGCCCGGTCCCGGGTTCTATTCAATGCCGGCATCGATTCCCTGCGGGAATTTGAAATCGCCCTGGCTCGCCTGGACAAGATGATTCAACAGGAGGAGCAAGCAGGGGCCCTGGCTGAACTGGCCACCCTCCGGGTACTGTGGACAGAATTTATCTCTTTCTGATGGGGAACTTTAATAACTGTCAATTGTCCGCTATCAACTGGGGGGATAGTCGATTTACTTCTAATTAACCCCTTGCAATTAAGGCAAAGTTTGCATACCATGGAATTGGAAGTTAACCAATTTAATTTCCGGGACAAGCCCAAAAATAAGGGGGAAATACCATGTTAAAGAGAACCATGGGAAGCCTGCTATTTATTGTGCTCCTCGCGGGAGTACTTGCCCCGGCGGCCGCGGCCGGTGAAGAGGAAATCCTGACCCTGGAAAAGGCCCAGGATCTGGCCCTTGCCAACAGTCCCCTCCTCAAGCTGAGTGAACTGGAATACCAGGAAAAGAGCTATGCCGCCAGCGCCGCCTCCAATGCCTACCGGGACCTGCAAAAAGACATCCGGTCGGCCAATTACGGACTGCGGGATGCCGCCAGATGGAGGGAAAGGTTGTCGGAGGACTTACGGACCATTGAAGATGAAGATAAAGAGCCACTGAAGAACATTTATAGACAAGAGCTAAGACTCATCGGCGAAACGGTAAGAGTAATCGAAGATTCCATCGATTCCCTCATCTCCGCCCGCCGGGAGCAGGAGTATAGGGCCGACCTGGCCGGGGCCGAAAAGGCCAGGGCCCGGCAGCTCTTGGAAGACCGGAAATTAACCCTAGCCCGGAATGTAGAGGCCAAGTACTACAACCTCCTCCTTTTGGATCAACACTACAAAAACCTCCAGGAAAGGCTGGCCGAACTTGTAGACTTGCAGCGAGTTGAGGACCTGAGGGTCTCCCTGGGTCTCTCCACCCCCTTCAACCGGGCCGCCATCGGAGCAGAGGCAGAAAATATGGGCCAATTGATTAGGGAATACTCCACCCTGCGGCGCCTGGCCCGGCAGGAATTCAATGCCCTCCTGGGCCGGGACCTGGATGCCCCCCTCCACCTTAGTGAGGACATAGAGATCAAAACAGAGCCGGTCCCCCACCCCGGCACCAGCAGCAGATATGTGGACAACAGCAGCACCCGCAGGATCTTGCGGGAACAGATCAAGGTCCAGGAAGAACGGCTCCGGAACCTGGCTGAAGAACACTCCAAGGGGGACCCGGAATACCACCAGGTCCAAAAGAACCTGGAAAGGCTCCAGTTGGAGTATGAGCAGGCGGCGGACAGCCTCCGCACTGCCATCACCGCTGCCTATAACAGGGTCAGAGAAGCCAGGGCCAACTTGCGCTCCCGGGAAGCCCAGCATAAACTGGCCCAGGAACAGCTCCGGATTGCCCGCCTGCAGCACGAAGCCGGACTGGTAACCAACCAGGAAGTGCGGGCAAAGGAAAATGAAGCCCGGGAAGCGGAAACCCTCTACCGTCAGGCCGCCTATGACCTTAACCTGGCCGTAACCGATTACAATTTAGCCCTGGAAGGGATCGATATGGCCCCACTTCCTACCAGCTAACATATCCCCCTTTTCCCGGCACAGGATAGGCCTTTAGTCCTGGATAAATAAGACCTCAGACCCTTAGCAAAAAGGAACGGCATATGATAAGTTATAAACAATAGTATATTCAGAAAATATCACAGGGAAAATGGGGTGATCCAGTGGGTCTGCGGGCAGTGAAGATAGATAAACCTTTACCGCGCCGGGAAGAGGCGGTTACAGCCGGTCCGGAAGCAGAAGAATCCTGGAGCAATGCTGCCAAAAACATCGCCATAGATATCGGGTACGGTTTTGTCAAACTGTTGTCAGGGCAGCAAGCAATCCGCTTCCCCAGCGTCGTTGGCAGGGGTAGGGAGCTCAACTACCTCTCTCCCCTCAGCAAAAACAACCAGCCCTTGGACAACTTGCAGGTAAATATCAACGGCCAAAATTATTTCGTTGGCAGCCTGGCGATCCGCCAGAGTGAACTTGCCTCCCGTTCCCTTGAGCAAAACCGGGTCGTGGACCCCAATGCAAAAATATTGTTACTCACGGCAATCGGCCTCTTATCCCAATGGGAAGACCAAAAATTTAACCTGGTCACCGGCCTCCCCACCAGCTACTACGCCAATTACGGCAAGGAATGGATCCGGGAACTGACCGGCCAGTATAATATAGGAATACGGCAAAACGGGCAAATGAAGCAGAAAAAGGTCTCCCTCAGGGAGGTCTGCGTCATTCCCCAGCCCTTTGGTACCCTCTATGACCAGATGCTCAACACTATCGGCAATACTATCAACCAGGAACTGAGCGAAATGATTGTGGGAATCGTCGATATCGGCTTTAAGACAACCGATTATGCCGTCGCCGACAAACTGGAATTCATTGAGCATTTAAGTTCCTCGACATCGACTGGCTTAGCCAATGTCCACCGCCTGCTGGCTAACTACCTGCAAAAGAATTTTAACCTGGAAAAGCAGGATTACGAACTGGATGAAATTGTTGAAGAGGCAGCTGTCCGTGTGGCGGGTAAGGCCCAGGATCTTTCCACCGCCAGGAATGAATTCTTTACCGAAATCGCCCGTAAAATCATCAATGAAATCTCTTCCCGCTGGGATTACCGCCAATTCGACATTATTTTGCTGACCGGGGGAGGCGGCGAAGCCCTCGCCCAGTACATTATACCCCACTTCCCCAATAAGGTTTTAGTCGATAATGCCCAGTATGCCAATGCCCGGGGCTTTCAGAAACTGGCCAACAACCTCTTTGCTAACCGCTAAGAACTAGGTTTGCCTTGGCCAAAGACAATCTTCAAGCCAACCTAAAAAATCATCCCCACAACAGGGGGTGTCTTTTTTTGCGCAACTGCTGAGTATTCCCGGCAGGATTAAACCTTTACGGGGCAGAATGATAGTGGGTAGACGACCATGCCGACACCCGGCACCAGTAGAGGGATGAAAATTAATTGTCCAGCACTTCTGGCTTCGCTCTCTGTTTAGGGTATTTCAGGGTATTGATTTTTTTGGACAGGGGAATTTTGCTGGAAAGGAGTACAGAAAAGTGGATATAAATAAAACCCTCGCAGCAAAACTGGATTTACAGCCCCGGCAGGTGGCCGGGGCGGTGAAACTTTTAGACGACGGGAATACCGTACCTTTCATTGCCCGGTACCGTAAAGAGGCGACCGGCGGCTTAAGCGATGCCGACCTGCGGAAACTGGCGGAAAGGCTCCACTACCTCCGGAACCTGGAGAGCCGGAAGGAGGAAATAACTCACCTCCTAAAAGAGCAGGGAAAATTGACCCCCGCCCTCCAGGAGCAGATCGCCAATGCCGGCACCCTGCAAACCCTGGAGGATATCTACCGCCCCTTCCGGCCCAAACGGCGGACCCGGGCGACGGTAGCCAGGGAGAAGGGCCTTGAACCCCTGGCCCAACTCCTCCTGGCCCAGGAGCGGGATTCCCCCGCTCCCGAGGCACTGGCCGCCTCCTATCTGGACCCGGAAAAGGAACTCACCACCATCGACACAGCCCTGGCCGTAGCCCGGGATATTATCGCCGAGATTATCGCCGATGACCCCCGTTCTCGCCAGCTGGCCCGGCAGAAAACCTGGACCAGGGGGGTTATGGTCACCCAGGCCAGGCGCACGGAAAAATCCCCCTATGAAATGTACTATGATTACAAAGAGCCGGTATCCCGGTTGGCTCCCCACCGGGTCCTGGCCATCAATAGAGGGGAAAGGGAGGAGTACCTCCGGGTAAAAATCGAAGCCCCGGTTGAGGAGATCATGACCGCCCTTAAATCCCTCTGGCTCCGGCCCGACTCCCCTACCACCCCGGTGGTGGCAGAAGCCCTGGAGGATGCCTACCAGCGGCTGTTGGCACCGGCCGTGGAACGGGATCTACGGCAGGAATTGACGGAAAGGGGAGAGGAACAGGCCCTGAAGGTCTTTGCCGCCAACCTGGAAAAGCTCCTCCTGCAGCCCCCTGTCCCCGGCCGGGTGGTTTTAGGTTTTGACCCCGCCTACCGGACCGGCTGCAAGCTGGCGGTGGTGGACGGCACCGGGAAGGTCTTAACCACCACCGTCATCTACCCCACCCCGCCCCAGGAGGATTACGAAAGGGCCAGCAGGGTTATCAAGGAACTGGTGCAAGAATATGGGATCAGTGTGGTGGCCCTGGGGAACGGCACCGCCTCCCGAGAGAGCGAACTTTTTTTAGCCCGGGTCATTAAAGAACTGGGGGAAAACAAGCTGGTCTATGTAGTGGTAAACGAAGCGGGAGCTTCCGTCTACTCCGCCTCCCGGCTGGCAGAGGAGGAACTTCCGGGGATGGATGTCTCCTTCCGGGGTGCCGTGTCCATCGCCCGCCGCCTCCAGGACCCCCTGGCCGAGCTGGTGAAGATCGATCCCAAGTCCCTGGGGGTGGGACAATACCAGCACGACGTCAACCAGGGCAAGCTGGAACGGGTCCTGGCCGGGGTGGTAGAAAATTGTGTTAACTGTGTCGGGGTTGATCTCAACAGTGCCTCTCCCGCCCTGCTCCAATACGTTTCCGGGATCAGCGCCAGGACGGCAGCGGCCATCAGCCGGCGGCGGGAAGAGGAAGGACCCTTCACCGACCGGAAGGAACTATTGGCCATCCCCGGCCTGGGTCCCAAGACCTTCCAGCAGTGCGCCGGTTTCCTGCGCATCCGCAGGGGAAAGAATATCCTGGACAACACCGGGGTCCACCCCGAATCCTACCCCATTGCCCACCGGCTGCTGGAGCATTTCCAAATCGATCTTTCCCGGGGAGAGACCCTCCCCCCGGATATAAAAAAAGCAGCCCCTTCCCTGGCTAAAGCCTGGCAGGTAGGGCTGCCGACCCTCATGGATATAATGACAGAACTGGCAAAGCCCGGGCGGGATCCCCGGGAGGAACTGCCCCCACCCCTTTTCCGCAGCGATGTCTTGAAACTGGAGGACCTGCGGGCGGGGATGATTTTAACGGGAACCGTCCGCAATGTCACCGACTTCGGCGCCTTTGTCGATATCGGCGTCCACCAGGACAGTCTGGTGCACATCTCCCAGCTGAGCAGCCGGTTCGTCCAGGATCCCCTGACCGTGGTCAGCGTGGGAGACACCGTCCGGGTCAAAATCCTGGAGGTTGACCTGGAGCGCCGGCGCATTAGCCTGAGTATGAAGGAGGCCAATTAAGAAAAGCACTAACCGCTGCCCATTACCCTGTCTTCACCGCCGGTGCTTAAAAATCAGGCAGCAGGGATGGTGGATCATTACGGCCCGCTTGCCCCCATCACCCCCGCCGGTTCCCCATCCATCACCAGGGGCAGCAAATGGGCCAGGCTGAAAAGATCCTGGGCGTTGTGGGCCAAGATATTTTTCATTAACCGCGGTTCCTGGGTCTGGACAAAACGGTGGTACACCTGGGGTATGAGGTGGCCGGGAATATCATCTTCCCGCGTCAGGTCAAGGAGTCCCTCCTCCACTGTGGCCAGGCGGCAGTTGGGCAAAAGACCCCGGTAGCAGCGCCGGGCATGGAACAGGAGATCCAGCTGCTGCTGCTCAAAGCGATAAAAGAGGCCGTGGGCAACGGTCCGCCCCTCTATGTAGGGAATATCAAACTTCTTTCCATTGTAGGTGACCACAACCTTAAAAGAAGGCAGTTCCGACAGCAGCGCAGCCAACAGGGCCCTTTCCTCCTGGTAGTGACGGGCCAGGAACTGTTTCAGGGTGAAATGGCCGTCCCGCCAGTAAAGGATGCCAACCAAAAAGAGGGGCTGGCTGAACCAGAGCCCGGTGGTCTCAATATCGAGGAAAACCAAATCCTCCGGACGAAAGAACTCCAATATCTCCCAGTCCCCAGCTCCCCGCCGGCGCAGTCCCTCAAAATCCCGCCTCGCGATGAGTTTCAGGCAGGTATGGGCTTCCTCCTGCCAGCGGGGATGCCGGCAGAGATCCGTCAGGGTCCGGTAACCGCATTCCTGCAGCTTCTGCTGTGTTACCGGTCCAATCCCCCGCACCAGGCGCAGGTTTTCCAACAGGCCTGCCCCCCCCTGCCGGGGAAGGCACAATTGCCCCGGTCGGTTGATTTCTATGAGATAGAAACTGCCCCAGGCAGTCTTGACTTCCCTTCCTCCCAGGCCCTCCTGCACCAGTTTCCTCACCCTCGAACCCCCGGGTGAAGCTGTGCTCCGGGCCTGTCTAACCCGCGCCAGGCGATCAAAAAGACTCATTTTTACCCTCTCCTCCGGGACACTGACTAACTTGCCCTGCCTAGATTATTCCCCTCTATAGTATTCAGCAGAACCGGTCGTACTCCTGCTCCCTGCCCTTTAGTTTCTTCTGCCCGGATGCTGCTTTGAAATAGCTTTGATTAGACCCCAAAAGAAAAGGACCGTAAAAACTGTTGCAATCACCTGCTGCTTTTCTGCCCATTTCACCCCTATTACCCACAACCTAGACAGGCAGGGTAAGAGCGGCATGGGGCATGAGAATGATCCTGGGATTCCCGCCCAGGTCTGCCCGTACCCGGTCGATGACCTGCTGGAGCTGGTGGCTACCGTATGCCTCCACATGAAGGACGGACAGACGGACAGGATCAATGTCCGAGATCAGGATCAACCTGGCCCGGGCCTGGACTTCCCGGGTGCGGTAGGCGCTGAGACCGCCGATGCTGAATTCCTCCACCAAAGCAGTCCTGATTTCAGCCAGGGTCCAGTAGCGGCGCAACCAGTCTTCAAAGGGGTCGCCTTCCCGGCTGATCCCCCGGGAACAGGCAGCTATGGTTATAATAACCCCCCCTGGTTTAACGGCCCGAGCGGCATTATAATAGGCCTTCTTGCTCTGGCGCAGGTCAATATCCCTGGGAAAACCACCCCCACCGGCGATGACCAGGTCGGCCCTTTCTGCCAGGGGGACCTTATACAGTTTGTCAACCGGTGCGCACCCCGCCGCGTGGGCAGTCCGCCAGTGACCTGCCACTGCAGCGGTAATCTGGCCCTCTGCGTCCAGGATAACATTACACAAAAAATCGGGATCTACCAGAGTACAGGCTTCTATCAAATCGGCATAGACAGGATTGCCAGTCGTGCTACCTGCTGCCGCTCCGGAGTCAACCACCATCCGGTGATTGAAAAGGATGGTTTCCGCCCTGGCCACCCCGGGAACAATACTCTTACCCCCGCCCCCATAGCCGGCCAAATGGTGCAGGCAGATGCCACCGACCAGGATCACCCTATCGGCAGCAGCAACTTCCCTGTTGATATAGACGGCATTGCCCCGGCTAGTTCGCCCCCGATAAACAAACTCACCTGTTACAGCATGGTGTTGGACGGTCCTGAGGCGAGCAAGGAGTTCCCTGCCGATGACCTGCTCCATTTCTTGCCTCTCCATCGGTCTATGGAGCCCGTTGGCAAAAACAATGGTTATATCGCCATCGGGTACGCCGGCCCGGTTCAATTCCTCCACCAGGAAGGGGACCAGGATCTCGCTCCCGGTGGGGCGGGTTATATCATTCACGACCAGGCAGATCCTCTCCCCCGGGACAGCCAGTTCCCCCAGGAGGGAGGCGTCGATGGGGTTAGCCAGGGCATGGCGAATAATTGCCGCCGGGTCCGAAAAAAGGCTTTGCTGCCGCTTTGGTATCAACACCTGCACAATATCCCCTGCCGGCAGCTCCATGTGCAAGGCACCCAGTACCATACCGATAGCGGTAGACAGGCACAGCCCCTCCCCCTTCTGCAAAATAGTGTTGACCCGGCGGGCAAAAAACCGCCCCTTCAATATTAGGCAAACACTACCCTCCCAGTTATCACCGCGATGGTCTCTGTCGGGGCCGTAGGGAGGTAACACTGCACCTTTCACCTTGACGGTACCGTCCCCCGTCAGACACCATCTATAACAAGCCTATGCAGTTACAGGTTGCCACAGTACCTGCAATATGCCCCACAACCGGCTTAATCCCTCTTCCCACGCCCCAGTCCGGCCGCCAGCCGCCGCAGGTTGGGATTGGCCAGGAGGGTCCGCCTCCGGTCCTGCTCCCTGGGGGTGTACTCCCGCTCCAGGAGGCGGTGGAGGATCAGGATGGCCCCTTCTTTGTCCAGGGGGCGGTTGAAGTTGGAGCACTTGGGGGAATGGATGCAGCAGGGACACCCGCTTTCGCAGGGGCAGGCCTGGACCGCCTCGAGGGTGGCCGCGAGCAGCTGTTCCAGGGAATTATAGGCCTCTTCACTGAAGCCCACACCCCCGGGATAGGCGTCATGGATAAAGATGGTAGCCCCCTGGGTCTGTTCGTGGGCCAGGGTGGAAAGGCCGCCGATGTCATTCCGGTCGCACATGGCAAAGAGGGGAAGGAGGCCAATGGCGGCATGCTCAATGGCATGGAGGCCCCCCATGGGGTCCAGACCCAGGGAGCGGGCTTCTGCGATAATGTCTTCCTGGGCCTGGAGCCACATGCCCACGGTCTCAAGCTCCTGGGGCGGCAGGTCCAGGTCCCCTCCTCCCAGCACCTGGCCGGTGGTCTCGTGTTTTTTCAAATAACCAGTTACCCGGGTGGTGACCCGCAAGGTCCCCATACCCAGGTTGTTCCCGTGGAAGTCCCGCTGGGCCTGGGTCGCCAAAATCTGGGTGGTCTTGGCCCGTTTCACCATGGTATAGTAATCGACATCCACCTGCCGGAGATAGGCACAGCTTTCCTCCAGGGCCAGATTTTCCACCAGGTAGGTTTCTCCCTGGTGCATATAGACCGCCCCCGGATGGGCTTCGGAAAGGGCCAGGTGGCCGTCTATGACCCCCACCAGGCGGTTATTATTCCCCCTGTCCCGGAGCTGGAAGGTCTCCCCGGCAGTGCGGATCTGGACCCGGTCGGCGGGATAACTTTCCCCCAGGTAGTACCAGCGGTCGTCGGAATTGATGACCTGGCCGTCCTCGGCCAATAGAAGGAGAAGATCCCGGCAGATGTCGTCCCAGAGGGCGAGATCGGCTCCGGTCAGGGGCAATTCCTGGGCGGCGCAGGGCAAATGGCCCATGAGGATATAGGGATTGGCCGGGTCGATGAGGGCCTGCTCGGTGGGGCGGGTAAAGAGAACTTCCGGGTGGCGGAGGAAATACTGGTCCAGGGGGTTAGCCACGGCAATAAAGATAACCAGGGACTCCTTCTGTCTTCTTCCCACCCGGCCGGCCTGCTGCCAGGTGGAGGCGATGGTGCCCGGGAAACCGGCAATAATACAGACCTCCAGGTCCCCCACGTCGATCCCCAGCTCCAGGGCATTGGTGGACACAACCCCCAGGAGCCGCCCGGTAAAGAGGGCCTCTTCAATCTGCCGCCGCTCCCGGGCCAGGTAACCGCCCCGGTAGGCAACCAGTTTCCGGTCTAAACCCCCTGGCAGGGAGCTCCGGGTGAGGCGCAGGATCCGCTCCGTCACCTGCCGGGCCCGGGAAAAGGTAATTGTCCGGGCCCGTTCCTCCAGGAGCAAGGCCAGGAGCCAGGCCACATCATGGATGTAACTGCGGTTGATGGGCGGACTCCAGAGGGCAAAATGGCGCTCCCCCTGGGGGGCACCATTTTCATCAACAAGAGTTACCGGCACACCCGTCAGCCGCCGGGCATGTTCCCGTGGGTTGGCGATGGTGGCCGAACTGAGGATAAACTGGGGCTCAGAACCGTAGTAAGAGCAAATGCGCCGGAGCCGGCGCAGGATATGGGCCACATTGGTCCCAAAGACTCCCCGATAGGCATGGAGTTCATCCAGGACCACAAAGCGGAGCTTGCTGAAGAAGGAATGCCACTTGAGGTGATTGGGGAGGATCCCCTGGTGGAGCATATCGGGATTGCTGATGACAATTCGGGCCTGCTCCCGGATGGCCAATTTCTCCTGGTCCGGGGTGTCCCCATCATAGACAGCAGCCGTAATGGGCACAGGAAAAGCCTGCACCGCCGCCAGCTGGTCCCGGCTCAGGGCCTTGGTGGGAAAAAGATACAGGGCCCGGCCTTCGGGATCTTGCACCAGGGCATCCAGGACGGGGAGATTGTAGCAGAGGGTCTTACCCGAAGCCGTGGGGGTGACAACCACAATATTCTCCCCTGCCGCCACGGCGTTGACGGCCGCAGCCTGGTGGCTGTACAGTCTGCTAATCCCCTGCTCCTTGAGGTGCCGGGCCAGGAGGGGGTGCAGGGTCTCCTTCAAGGTACCGTACCGGGGTTCCCGGGCAGCAATTCTTTCAATGTGTTTTATCTGTCCCTTATAGGAGGGGTGCTGTTTAATCTCGGCCAGTATTTTTTCCGGGTTCATTCTTTGCGCCTCCTTCTTTCCACCCAGTACTTCGACAGAGATTAGTCTATCCCTCCCCTTTTTCAATTGACAGTTGTGAATTGACAAGTATTATAATTGTCGGTAGGAGGCAGGGGGACCTGGCACTATCAGGGCAAGACGTAGAAATTTGATCCAGATCACAGGCATAAGGTTTCTGGTATAATAAATTGATAATATGACATTTAAAGGAGGAGAAACCCCTATGGTTGTGCGTAAAATAATCCATATTGATGAAGAAAAATGTAACGGGTGCGGCCTTTGTATTCCCAACTGTGCCGAAGGTGCCCTCCAGATTATCGACGGCAAGGCCAAGTTGATTTCCGACAAGTACTGCGATGGACTGGGGGCCTGCCTGGGCCATTGTCCCCGGGATGCCATAACAATTGTAGAAAGGGAAGCAGAAGCCTTCGACGAGACTGCTGTGGCCGAATACCTGGCCCAGCAAAATAAAGCGGCAAAGGAACAATTCAAAGGGTGCCCCGGCACCCGTCTCCTGGATTTGGCCGGAAAGGAAGAAGCACCGGTGGCAAAGGCCGCTTCCGGCCAGAAAGCCGAGGGCAGCCAGTCCCACCTGGGCAACTGGCCCGTCCAGCTGAGGCTTGTCCCCCCGGAAGCCCCCTATTTTAAAGAGGCTCACCTTTTGGTGGCGGCCGACTGCGTCCCCTTTGCCCACCCCGATTTTCACCGGGACCTGCTCCAGGGCCGGACGGTGGTGGTTGACTGCCCCAAATTAGACGATATCGAAGAATACTATGCCAAACTGGCTGCTATTGTAGAGGCCAACAACCTCCGGGATATCACCGTGGCCTACATGGAGGTGCCCTGCTGCACCGGCCTGGTCCGCCTGGTACAGGAAGCCATCCGGCGGTCGGGTAAAGAAATACCTTTGCATACCGTTGAGATAAGGATCAGGAGATAATAACTCAGTAAGACAAACCCTCCTTTGAACACAAGGGGACGGTTCGAGACTGCTGAAAAACTAGTACTTAATTAGACGATTTGAGTTATCCCTGGTTCGTTAGTACAAATCTCAGCCTAAAAGTCATAATGTGCCGCATCTTTAATAAATGCGATAAAAGAATAGCGGATTTTTCCGCAACCAGGGCTGCTATTCTTTTAAGATTTACCGCTATGGCCGTTAGCTTTGCCTGAATGGACACACTTCTCAGCCCGTAACTTCTAGCACGGGCTAAACCGTGGAACCTTTTCATCTCCGCATTTTTCCATTCGTGAGCGGCCCTCTTCTGGTACCGCTCTTGGAATTCGGAGGTCTTCTGACTTTGGCTAATCTCGTAAAAATCTAATGTGTGTAAAGCTATCCTAAGTGTTCTGCCTTTGGGTTTAGATGTTCTCATGCACTGTGTCCGGCGTGAACAATTTATACATTGTTCTTTGTCAAAGTAGAATTCATATAAATCTACCGTTTTGCCATTTTGTTTTGCAGTTACACGTCTTTTTCGGACGGTCTCGTTACCCATAATGCAGAACCATTGATCGCTGTCTTTGTTGTAACGGAATAACTCTTCATCAACTTTATAGGCACAAGCGCTCACTGGAATTAGGGCTTCTGCTTCGATGGCTTCGATTGTGTCCAGTATTTCTTTTCGGAAATAGGCTTTGTCGCCATAGATTTCTTTGGGCTGAATGTTGGTTTCCATGGTCCTTTCCAATAGGTATGCGAATTCTTTACCATCGGTATATTCTCCACTCTGCACGTTGACTGCCGTTATGATGCGCTCATCTGTTGTCATCATGAATTCGTTCTTGTAGCCAAAAAAACGTTCTGTTTTCGACTTGGCGCCAACCCGGGCATCTTTATCTACCAAAGACCTAATGCCTTTTTGCAATATGAAACGTTCATCAGCTAGTATTTCTTCTGCTTCTGCTATTGCTTTCTGAGTTTTGACCCCGGCAAGTGGTTCAGCTTGTTCCATCACTTGCCTCAGATATTGTTCCATTACCTGTTTGGCCTCTTTGTGGTCTTCAATTTTGGTCCAAGCTGGAATGTCGATATCTACTTGCGATGGTATTTCGCCTAGTTCTTCCTCAAGGGATTTAAAGATACGCTTTGCTAAATGTTTCATGATGCGTTCGGGGATTAGTTTACCAGTGTTAGCGCTAATATGAGTTGCATCGATGCTAATGCTATCCCCTTTAATAATACCTTTTTCCACACACTGGCGTACAATCTCGGTAATAATATCATCAAGGCTGTGTTCTTTCAGGCGCTGGGTGCGAAATTTGGCTAGAAGGCTGGGATCTGGCAGCTCATCTTCGGGGTTTAGACCTAGAAACCATAACCAAACTAAGTTGAAGGTGGCTTCTTCAATTACTTTAACATCGGAAAGGTTATATAAATGTTGAAGAAACAGCAACTTTGCCATTAATGCTGGTTCCTTTGCTGGGCGACCATCATCTAAGCAATAACTGTCTGCTAACTGTTCGTTAATGAAAGAGAAATCTACAGCTTTATCAACAAGCTTGAGTATGTGATCTTCTGGGATCTTTTGATACGCTAAGCATCCTAAAGATAATTGCTTGTTTTCAATACGGAGCATGTCTAAACCCCATTCCTGAGCAAATTTACCTATATTATACCATGAATTAACAATGATGGGATTAAGAACTAAACATTTAAAGGGGTTTTTCAGTGGTTTCAGACGTCCCCCTGTGGTAGATTCTCATTGATCGCTAAATACTCTTGGCCAGGATTTTGTTCACCTCATCGAATGCCTATTGAGCTTTGAAAAAGAGTCTA
>DUVO01000230.1 GCA_012841005.1 Bacillota bacterium
ACCAGGCCACATTCATCTCCGGGGTGTTCCAGGTGATCCGGTGGGAGATGAAAATGGCGGCAATGGGGGCATATTTTTCCATATCCCGGATCATTTCGGGATGGATGGGAAGCTTTACCGCCGGGCGATCGGAATACCAGGCCACCAGGTGGCCGTCGTTGGAGACAACCACTTCATCCTCCCCCACCAGCCGGGCCAAATCGGCCAGGGGCTCCCCAAACTGGTCGGCCAGGCGAATATAGACATTGGGTTCTTCCCAGTCAGGCAGGTTCACCCCCACCAGGGGAAGGGTCAAAACAAGGAGGAGACCGGCAGCCAAAGCCCGCCTGTTCCCGCAGATTTTATCCAGTACCCATTTTACGGCAGCCAGGCCGAAAATGATATAAAAGGGGAGGAAAATAAAGAAGAGGCGGGGGATGTAGTGGATCACCGCCAGGGCACCCACCTGTACCAAAAAACAGCCTGCCGCCAGGAGGTAAAGCTTCTTGGCCCGCCGGCCCAGGGGTATGAGGAAGGCGGCCAGGGCCAGGATAAGGAGGGCAACGGCCACCCCGGAAAAGTCGGGGGTGAAGAAGTCGGCGGCAAAGGTGAGCAGCCCTCCCTTGATCTTGCTTAAAAGAGCCCGGGGATAGGTCCGGATAAAGCCGAAAACGTCGGGGGGAGAGGGTACCATGTAGAGGCTGTAGGCCGGGTTTACCCAGTTAAACATGGCTATCTCATACTGCTGGAGGGAAAAGAAGGGAGAGCCAAAAAGGTAAAGATTGCGGATAAACCAGGGACTGACCGGGACAAGAAAGCCAACGAGATAACGGACCAGAGGGCGCCAGCCCTCTTCCCGGCGCTGGAGCCACCAGTAAAAGCCCACCAGGGGCAGGAACACCAGGGCATTATACCGGGCCAGGTAAAAGAGGCCACCGGCCGCGCCAACCAGGTAATCCCCCCGGGGAGAACGACAGCCGGGGAAAACTAAAAGGTAGAACCAGAGGAGCACCAGGAACAGGGCCAGGGGCTCCGTCAGCCCCGAGGAACTATAATGAAGGTTTTGCGGGCTGAAGATATAGACCAAGGTCGAAGCGGTGGCAACCCCGGTTCCGAAAAGCTGCCGGGCAAGGAGGAAGAGTAACACAAGTCCCCCCAGGTAAAACAGGCCGGTGACCCCGGCCACCACCGGGTCGGTAGAGGGGAGGAAGGACTGGGCCAGTCCTAAGATAAGGGGCCAGAGGGGGGCCCGCCAGAGGTTGGGCTGGGGAAAGGGATGGATGCTGAGCCCCAGGGGCGTCATGTAAGCCGAGGTAATCCCCTCTCCCCGGGCGATGTTCCTCCCCATACTGGCGTAATCCATGGCATCGTTATAGGGGATGGCCAGGAAGGTGGCCTGATAGGTGTAAAGCCAGACCCCTGTACCCAAAAGTGTCAGCAGAACTAAAAGGAGTCCGGACCAGATTTGGCTGGTTTTGTTTTTCCTGTCCAACATAGTGTTGCCTCCTGTATATGATCCGGGCAGGGGCTAGCCCTGGCCTGGGAAAATCTATAGCCCAGGTTCAGGAAAAGGAAAAGGTAAGAGTCCCGCCCGGCATTCTATTCCCGTTCTGTTCCATTCCGGTAAATTATCCGTTCCGCCAGGAACAGCCCCATAACCCCCAGGGCCACCCCCAACCACAGGGTGGAAAAGCGGGTGATGATGGTGGCCGCCCCGGCCACAGCAGGATTCA
>DUVO01000255.1 GCA_012841005.1 Bacillota bacterium
GAGCTGGCCCGGTTCCTCCGGGCCGGGGGGATAGAGGCGACCCGGAGGGGGGAAACCCTCACTTTAGAGGAATTTGCCGTTTTAGCCAGAATTATTACAAATGAGGGGCGGGAAAATACAGATGCAAGGGCCAAGGAGTTGTCCAAGGAGGCAAAAAAAGGGTGAAAAAGGAATTCCAGAGTCCGACCAAGGGTCCTCTCTCCTTCAACCAGGTTTTTTTTGATCTTATAGACTACATTGAGGAATCACCCGAGTTCAATTACCGGATTATTATTGGGACCGATTCCCAGAGCCATGACCGGGAGGTAGTCTTTGTTACGGCCATTGTCGTCCACCGGGAAGGCAAGGGTGCCCGTTATTATTACAGCAAAAAAACCCAGGACAAAATATTCAGCCTGCGGCAGCGGATCTTTTATGAAGCCTCCTTAAGCTTAGATGTGGCCAGCCGCCTCACCGCCCTCCTGGCGGAGAACGGGCACAATGAACTGAACATTGAGGTCCACCTGGATGTGGGGAAAAAGGGCGAAACAAAGGATATGATCCGGGAGATTGTGGGCATGGTTACAGGCAGCGGCTTTGAAGCCAAGATCAAACCTGATTCCTACGGGGCCTCTACAGTGGCGGACAAATATACAAAATGAGGGCAAAAAGTTCGGTAAAAAAATAACGCATATCCCCTTGTATTTTCTCCTTCCTTGTGGTAGGATAATAAACAATATAAGAACATATTTCTTCGATGCAGGGGAGCAGTAGCCGGTACATCCCTTTTTAGAGAGCCGGTGGCCGGTGCAAACCGGTAAGGGAAACGGTGAATCCGCCCCGAAGGAAGTCCCGTTGAAGGCCAGTAGGCGGGACCGGCACAGTCCGTTATGCTGTCGAGGGGGTCACATTGTATGTGACCAACAAGGGTGGTACCGCGGGAAACTCCCGTCCCTAAGACTTAGAACTCTGGGGATGGGAGATTTTATTTTTTAGCAACAAAATAGATGTGTTGTGCCTTTTGTGAAGATACTTGTCTAAACCTGATGAACAGGAGCAGTAGGTTTCCGAACCCTGTCAGAGAGCCGGTGGCAGGTGCGAACCGGTAGGGGAGGGGCCGAATCCGCCTGGGAGGGGAGGGGCGAAGGGCATGGGGCCTGGTAGCCTTCTCCGGCCGGAAGCCGTTACAATCCTTACAGAGAGGGTCATCTCTGTTTCGTGTTTTTTCCTGATGGCCAAGAAGGGTGGCACCGCGGGAAACTCCCGTCCCTGTATTGTTTGGGGCGGGTTTTCATTTTTAACTAAAAGTTGACCTGGGAGGAGAGAGCAGCAGTGGTAAAAGACAAACAGTACCTGTACATTCCCGGACCGGCACCGGTCCCGCCGGCCGTAGTAACAGCCATGACAAAACCAGTTATCGGGCACCGGAGCAGTGATTTTTCCCACCTGTACCGGGGGGTAGTGGCAAAGCTGCAGGCGGTCTACCAGACGGAAAATGACCTTTTTGTCCTCAGCAATTCTGGGACCGGGGCCATGGAGATGGCCCTGGCCAATACGGTAAACCCCGGTGATAAGGTGTTATCCCTGATTACGGGCTTTTTTGCCGAGCGCTTTGCCCGCATTGCCGCCGCCTGCGGGGCGGAGGTGGAAAGGTTGGAATTTCCCTGGGACGGTCCCATAGACCTGGCCCGGGTCGAAGAGAAGCTTAGGGAGGAGGACTACAGGGCGGTACTGGTAACCCATAACGAGACCTCCACGGGGGTTGTCAATGATATTGCCGGCCTAGGGAAGCTGGTAGCCAAGACCGATGCCCTCCTTATGGTGGATGCCGTCAGCTCCCTGGGTGGGGTCGATATCAAGACCGACGAATACCAGCTGGACATGGTGGTAACTTCCTCCCAAAAGGCCTTGATGCTGCCTCCGGGCCTGGCGGCCATCTCCGTCAGTCCCAAGGCTTGGGGGCGGGTGGAAAAATGTAAGGAACCACGGGTCTACTTCTCCCTGGCCGATTACCGGAAAACAATGGTCAAGGGGCATACACCCTGGACACCGGCCGTCACCCTTTTGTACGGCCTGGATGCTGCCCTGGACATGATCCTCGCCGAGGGTTTGCCCCGGGTTTTCGCCCGGCATGAACGCCTGGGCCGGGCGGTCCGGGCAGGGATGCGGGGCGTGGGGCTCGAGCTGGTAGCTCCCGACGAATGTGCCTCCCCCACCGTGACGGCCGTTTGGGCACCGCCGGGGGTAGACCCCGACCAACTTCGCAAAATTATGCGGGAGGAGCTGGGTGTCGTTATGGCCGGGGGTAAGGGGAGTCTCGCGGGGCGGATTTTCCGCTTCGGCCATATGGGTTATGTGGGTGAATTTGATGTAATAACCGGCCTGGCCGCCGTGGAAATGGGTTTGGTCAAACTGGGTTACCCGGTTCAGCTCGGGGCCGGCGTGGCTGCCGCCCAAAGGGTCTTGTTGGCGGATAAAGAACAAGGGAGGATGCAGCAATGAAAATACTGGCATTGGATGGCATTGCCCCCGAGGGAATAACCTATTTAGAAAAGCAGGGGTTTACTGTAGATCAGAAGCCATCCCAGACGGAAGCCGAATTGATCGAGATAATCCCATCCTATAATGGCCTTCTGGTCCGAAGTGGGACCAGGGTGACGGCAAAAGCCCTGGCGGCCGCGGGGAAACTCCAGGTTATTGGTCGGGCCGGGGTGGGGGTAGATAATATCGATCTGGAAGAGGCATCCCGCCGGGGCATCCAGGTAGTAAACTCCCCCAATGGCAATACCGTGGCGGCCGCCGAACACACCATGGCTCTGCTGTTGTCCCTGGCCCGGAATGTCCCCCGCGCCCATGCCCAGCTAAAGCAGGGCCGCTGGGAGAGGAAGACCTTTACCGGGGTCGAATTGGCCGGGAAGGTCCTGGGGGTTTTGGGACTGGGCAAGGTAGGCACTGCCGTGGCCCGGCGGGCCCAGGCCTTTGAGATGAAGGTTATCGGATACGACCCCTATCTTCCCCGGGAAAGGGTCCGGAAGCTGGGGGTAGAGATAGCGAGCCTTGAGGATGTCCTTTGCCAGGCCGACTTCTTAACCCTGCACCTGCCCCTCACCCCGGAAACCAGGCATATGATTGGGCGGGAGCAGTTGGCCCTGGTGAAGCCGACCGCCATGCTGGTCAATGTGGCCCGGGGAGGCATCATCGCCGAGGATGCCCTTTACCATGCCCTGGCGGCAGGGCAGGTGGCGGGGGCGGCCCTGGATGTTTTTGAAGAGGAACCGGCCCGGGAAAACCCCCTCTTTTCCCTGGACAACGTCATTGTGACTCCCCACCTGGGGGCTTCCACCAGGGAGGCCCAGATCCGGGTGGCCGTGGAGGTGGCCGAAGATATCGCCGGTATCCTGCGGGGCGAGCCGCCGGTAAACCCGGTGAATCGCCCGGTTCAAAAGCCCTGGGGCTTAAAGAAGGTAGCTTTTTAAGCAAATAAATGTTGGGGCGTTCTGTGCTCACCCGGTCCCAAAGAATCGAGTAGGAGGGGGCGCCTAGCCCCCGTCCTCTCACACCACCGTACGTACCGTTCGGTATACGGCGGTTCACCAAGCTTGACGAATTCTGGTCTTCGCGAGATGTTCCTCCGACTTGTGCCGA
>DUVO01000060.1 GCA_012841005.1 Bacillota bacterium
GAGGAAGCGGCAGCCCCTGACCTGGGGTGTCTCCTTCACCCAGACCTTGACCCGGGCCGGCCGTCCCCCCAATAAACCCAGAAAACCCTTGTTAGATTCGGCCAGGACCTCATATTCTATCTCTGCCTTTTCCTTGACACCCAAAGCCGCCATTCCGGCTTCCACTGCTTCCTCCACCGTTTTTCCGGTAGTTTCAATTGTTTTCATCTGGCGCAAGCTCCCCCTTTAGCGCTAGTTGCCCGCCAGCAAGATAGTGCTGAATGATACCAAATATGTTGCTTGCCACCCAGTACAGGGCCAGTCCCGCCGGGAAGCGGGTCGCAAACCACCCGATCAAAAGGGGCATAAACATCATCATCTGGGCCTGTTTTGGATCGGTAGCCACCTGTTTCTGGGTAATATAGGTTGTTACGGCAGCTAAAACCGGCAGGATATAATAAGGGTCAGGAACGGAAAGATCATTGATCCAACCTCTGATAAACACTCCGCCCCCGGTGTACTCCATAGTTTGCAGCACTCTGAAAAGGGCGATTAAGATGGGAAACTGCAGCAAAAGGGGCAAACATCCCCCCATGGGATTTACCCCATGTTTTTGATAAAGGGCTAACATCTCCTTATTTAACTTCTCGGGGTTGTTCTTGTATTTTTCCTGGAGTTTCTTTTGCTGTGGCTGTATTTCCTGCATGCGCTTCAGAGATCTGTTTTGTTTTATAGTTAAGGGCCAGATAATAAGGCGAACAACAAAGGTAAGGCCGATGATTGCATAACCCCAGTTGCCTAAATAGGTATAGAAAAATTCCAAAATTGAAGCCATCAAATCACTTAAAAACTGCATCCCCTTCCCTCCTCTCATATAGCAGGTTCCCGGAAACGGCAAGGTTCTAAAAGATGGGTAACTGCAACTGTTTACTTTTTGTCAAAGGTGCAGCCCTGATTTACGGAACCTGATCATATCCTCCCTGGTTCAGAGGATGGCAGCGCAACAACCTCCGCATACTCAAGAAGCCACCTTTTATAACACCGTATTTGGTAATGGCCTCCAGGGCATAGGACGAACAACTGGGACAAAAACGGCAGGTCGGTGCCTTCAGAGGGGAAAGGAACCGGCGATAAAATAGGAGAAGCCAAAGGATAAACCGCTTCATCTTCCCACCCCTTTGAATTATATTATCTACTGGTTATTCCTAAATATACCAGCCTTATGAAACAAATGCCGCAGGGCACGTTTAATGGTATCGTAGTCGACCTCCAGGGCCGGGTTCCGGGGTATTACCACTATGTCATACCCCGGGGTGAGAAGACCCACATGCAAACGACAGATCTCCCGCAACCGGCGCCGCATCCTGTTTCTGGTCACGGCTTTTCCCACCCTTTTGCCGACGGAAAAACCGAACCGGTCTACTGCCCGGCCATTGGGGAGAACATAGACCACTAAATATTTATTGGCATAGGACTTCCCTTTTTTGTACACCCGCGTAAAATCATTTCGCCGCCTGAGACGGTTCTCCTTCTTCACCAAACCACACCTTTCCCCGGAATCGCATACAAAGAAATAGGAGTCAGGCGTCAGCCATCTGCAACCCAACCCCTACCTCGTACATTAATAACCAAATTGCTGGCTTGGGGAAGAAATAAACTGGAACTAACCTATGGTACCTGTTTAAGCGCTTAGACGTTTCCTACCCTTCAGGCGTCTCTTTTTAATCACCCTTCTTCCGCCGGGTGTCCGCATCCGGGCTAAAAAGCCGTGTTTCCGCTTCCGGTACCGGCGGTTAGGCTGAAATGTTCTCTTCAATCTATACACCTCCTCGCCTCAAAGAGGGAAAAAAAGAAAGGCAGATCCTTGCCAATTACTATTCAAATTATACTGGAGTAAACACACCAATGTCAAGCTACCGGGACAAGAAACAGACCGCGGAAATATTTTTATCCACAACCTGTGAGCAAAAGGAAGGCTGTGCCTTTTTATCCACAGGGGAAAAGGGAAAAGCACCTCTTTCCTCCTTGTTGATAACCCAGTAATAATCTGATATGATAAGTGTAGATTTGGTAAGACACCTTATTTTATTCACATTATACACATCTTGTGGATAAGTTTGTGTATAAGTCGCCTTCTTTTCTTTATAGAACCTTTTAGCTGTTGGATTTTATTTCTATTTTTACTTATCCACAGCCACTGGACCCCGTTTTTCCCCCGCTTAACAACAAATATCCTTCGATACTTTTTGGCCGCAGTTTCCTTTTACCGTTATTGAAATCACTTCCAGGAGGACCAGCAATGACTGAATTGACAAATCTCTGGGGACAAGTTCTAAAAAAACTGCAGCGGGATCTGAGTAAACCAAGTTTCGAAACCTGGCTCAAACCAACCCAGCCCATTACATTGGTGAAAAATACCCTGGTGATTGGAGTCCCCAACGAATTTGCCCGGGACTGGCTGGAAACAAGATATGCTTCCCTCCTCCAGGAAGCAGTCCAGGATGTCCTTAAACTGCCTCTAGCAATAGATTTTGTTATTATCGACGACCAGGAAGGGCCCAGGGAGAATACAGTCAAGAGAGAAACTGCCAAAACCTTTTCCGCTGTCCAAATGCCCCGGGAAAACTTCACTGCCCCTGTTTTAAATCCAAAATACACCTTTGACACCTTTGTGGTGGGTAACAGTAACCGTTTTGCCCATGCTGCTTCCCTGGCCGTAGCCGAAGCCCCGGCCAAGGCCTAC
>DUVO01000180.1 GCA_012841005.1 Bacillota bacterium
ATCTTGAGTGTTCCACCACAAGGAGAATAGAAAAGGGGGGGCGGCCCTTTGAATTAAATATGGAAAAGCAGAAGGGCGGCCGCGCAGATGTCGCCGAACTGGCATAGGAAGATGGTCTTGCGGCCATCGGGACAAAAGGACTGTCCCTCTTCCTGATAGGCGGATGGATATTGCTTCTGGTGGAGCAAAATTGCGACGAACGGCATATTGTTGGTAGTTAGTTATCGGGTTACGGGTGCCGGAAGTACCCTGAAAACAGCATTGAGATTACTAGATAAATAGAGCGCAGGCGAGTGCCCGTCCAGAGCCGAAGGCGGAGGGAGGATAAGCAGCGGCACGGAGTCTTTCGCCCCGAAGGGGTGAGATGTTTCGCTGCCGAGCCGGGCTCGTTTTGTGGATCTGTATGTATCCTGCTGTGGAGGGGTATTTCCGGCAATTAGCAGTATCCAACACCCGACAACCGACTTCTGGCAACCGACAAGCGCTATTACCCATCGCGAGGAGAACTGAGAGCGAAGGCAGAAGCGTTGGACAATTATCTTCATCTTCTACTGGTATCGGATACCGGCCCGATGGCTACTCTGTATAGACTGCTTCTTCCGGCAAAAAAGTGGTGTCGACGGCGGCAGCCAGATCAGGCACCGTGGGTATTGTATCTACCTGCACCAGGAATTCCCCGGTATCCTCCAGCCCCCGCAGGATAGCAGGAGAAAAATAAACACCGAAGAAATGGTAATCAAGTGCCTTTAGTGCCAGTTCTGGCGCAAGGCCTGTTACTTCGGCGACTATACGGGCGGCTGCTTCGGGTTCTCTTTCAATAAATTCGGCTGCTCTGATAAGGGCCCGGACAAAGGCCTTTACCTGCTCCGGGTATTGCCGGGCAAAGGTTGTGTTTACCAGAGCGACCATGGGATAGAGGTTATCGGTATCGGCCAGTGTCAACAGTTCCCGCCCCAATTTTCTGGCTTCAATCAGACTGGGGGTCGGTTCCCAAACCAGGACAGCGTCCACCTCCCCGGCGGCCAATGCTTCGGGCATATCCGTGGGGTTAAGATTGACCAGGGTAATATCTTCCGGTTTTAAATTGTGCTTTTTCACCAAACGGTAATAACCACCATGGCCACTGGAGCCAAAGGTTATTCCGAGTCTTTTGCCCACCAGGTCCGAAAGGGAGGCAACCGGGCTGTCGGGGGGAATCATGAGGCGCTGGCGCCGGTTGCCGCCGCCAACGGCAGTTATAATTTTCACCGGGAGTTTCCCGGATATTGCCAGGATAGCCGGCACGTCACCAACAACCCCCACATCGGCTTGTCCCGCAGCTAATACCTCATTGACCATGGGGCCGGAATTTAAAATTTGAGATTTCACCTGCAGACCTTCAGCGGTAAGAAAGCCGCCCTTATCGGCTACCATGGCTACGGCGTTGGCAATGGATGTTTGGTAGGCAAGGCGCAATACATCTCCTTCCCCTTTACCGCATCCACCCAACAACAATAAAGCTAGACAAAGGAAGGAAAGGAACCATTTTTTCACGGCATTACCCCTCTTTCTGATATTATTGGGTGTAGTTTTTTAAAACCAAGATATGACCGCAGGCGGGTTTCCCAGGCCCGCACTGCTGTGGGATATTCCCGCCTGGGACGGGGTATATCGATGAGAAAGTCGCCGACGATTCGTCCCGGTCTGGGGCCAAAGACCAGGATCCGATCGGCCAGTACAACGGCTTCTTCCACATCGTGGGTTATGAACAAGACGGTTTTTTGTCCCAGGCAAAGACGGAGGATTACTTCCTGCAGCACCTGCCTTGTTTGACTGTCCAGAGACCCGAAGGGTTCGTCCAGGAGGAGGATCTGGGGAGTGAGGGCCAGAACCCTGGCCAGGGCAACCCGCTGTTTCATGCCTCCCGAGAGTTGATGGGGATAGGAATTGGTATGCTCCTCCAGGCCGACCAGGGAGAGGAAATAAAGGGCTCTTTCCTTTCCCTTCCTCCCTCTATAGCCTAGATTGGCCAGTCCGAAGGTCACATTTTGGAGGGCGGTAAACCAGGGAAAAAGGGCGGATTCCTGAAAGACAACTCCCCGGTCGGGCCCCGGCCCCTGGATGGAATGCCCCCGGAGGGAAATGGTGCCCCGGGTCGGCCGGAGAAACCCGGCGATCAGGTTTATTAAAGTGGTTTTGCCACTGCCGCTGGGTCCGATAATGCAAGTGAATTCCCCGTTGTCTACGGTGAAGGAGAGGTCGTGAAGGGCCAGGAAAGGCCTATTTCCGCAGCGAGTTAAAAAACTTTTTTCAATGTTGTTGACAGCTAGCATTGTCAATTAGCCTCCCTAATGGTTATTCCCCAGGTTTTAATAGTCCTGTTTTCAATGAAGGAAAAGACAAACCTTTCTGCCAGGAGACCGATCAGGGCAATAAGGGAGATACAAACGAAGGCAGAGGTGTAATCGAGGCTCCAGCGGGATTGATAAATGGCATACCCTAAACCATTACCTGTAGCGGCAACCATTTCTGCGGCAATCAGGGCACGCCAGCCATTGGCCAGGCCAATTCGGAGTCCGGATAATATCTGGGGTAAGGCAGCGGGTAAAGCTACCTGGCAAAGGAGGCGTCTATTTTTTGCTCCCAGCATACGGGCAGCCCGGATATAGATGGGGTTGACATTTTTAATTCCACTATTGGTATTGACGGCTATGGGAAACAGGGCGGCCAGGAAGATAATGCAGACAGTGGAGGTGTATCCCAGGCCCAGGAGAAGAATGGCCACGGGGATCCAGGCCAGGCTGGGAACCGGCTGTAGTAAGACAAGAAGGGGAGTGAAAAGAAAATCCAGGCCTTGTATCCAACCTGTTAAGACGCCTATTCCCATTCCCACAATTGCGGCCAGGGCAAAACCCAACAGCCACCTGCCCAGACTGGACCCAAGATGCAGGTAGATACTGCTACCCAGCAGAGGGCTCCCGGCCAACAGCCGGCAGAAGTGGAGCAGTGTCTCCAGGGGGGTAGGGAACGGGATTCCCCGCCCGATAAGTACCACCAGGGCTAAACCCTGCCAGGCAGCCAGCAGTGCCAGGAAGGGAAGCATTTTTTGCACCAGGATCCGGAATTTACCTTCCAGGGAATCTGCACAAAGGGACCTTTCCATCCAAAACATGTTGCCCACCGGCATTCCTCCTTTGGCAAGGTGAATATCAGAAACACACGAGTTCGATGGGTTCCCTATACCACCTGTTTGCACCCTTCTTCGGGGAGTTTGGGATAAAGGCTCAATGCTGCTGCCGGCTGCCAGCAAAGAGAGAAAATTACAGCTCTGTCCCTTTTCCCCTGGGGGAATTAGCTATTGGAATCGCCTCTACTAGAATATGCAACGGTCATGAATAATGACAATGGCAAAATAGATCTTGATTTTTGTCCCGAGAACTGTAACAACGGGATAATTACTGCCGGAAGGTAGTAGGGTTTACCTGTCAAATGTGGTATAATTGGGCATGAACTCAATGATAGGGGAGGGCAAAATGCTGGAGTTATTATGTCCCCGGTATTATGTAGATTCCATTTTTTCCATCCCTTTGGTTGAGATAAAGCAAAGGGGAATTGAGGGGTTGATCTTTGATCTCGATAACACCTTGATCGGCTGGAAAATGGAAGAACTGGACGCAAAAACCCGGCAGTGGTTTGGGGAGTTAAAGAAAATGGGTTTTCGGGTATGCCTGGTTTCCAACAATAAGAAGGTCAGGGTAAGCAACTTTGGCCGTATACTTGGTGTTCCCGCCATATCAAAGGCGAGGAAACCGCGGCGCAGGGCCTTCCGGGAGGCAATGGAAATTATGAAAACAGGACCGGAAACTACTGCCGTTATTGGTGATCAGATATTTACCGACATTTTGGGCGGTAACCACCTGGGGCTATATACGATTCTGGTGGCCCCTTTGAGCAGACAGGAATTTATTGGTACTAAGTGCATGCGTCACCTGGAACGATTGGTGTTGAAGATCCTTACCCGCCGTAATTTGCTCAGGGACAAGGTATGAGGGTCCGGGAAAGTGGCTGAGGATAAAGTACAAGCAGGAAGGGGTTAAGGGATTGCAGATACCAAGTTATTGCCGGGGGTGTGGTGCCCCCCTTCAAAGCCAAGATCCAAGCCGCCCGGGTTATATTCCTCCCGGGATTATGGGACGGGAAAATCTCCGCTGTCGACGCTGCTATCGTATCCTGCATTATGGACAAAGGGACGAAGGAGGAGGCAGTCGGGAAGACCATCTTGCTGCCATCCGGCGGGGGATCAGGGAAGCTGGATTGGTAGTAATGGTTTTTGATCTTGTCGATTTTGAAGGTTCCTGGAGTGAAGAGATCAATTCCCTGGTTGGAACCAAGCCCTTACTGGCGGTCCTGAATAAATCTGATCTATTGCCACGGCAGGTGAAGCCGGAAGAAGCAGAAATCTGGGCGGGGAACCGGCTCCAGGAACTGGGTCGGGAACCGGTGGCAGTGATTCCCGTCAGCAGTACCCGTGGCTGGGGAATTAAAAGGCTACTGGGGGGAATTTCTGCTCAACTCGGCAACATGGGCAAAGCTGTCCTGGTCGGCGCCACCAATGTCGGCAAATCAAGTCTACTCAATGCCCTGGAGCGCCGGGCCGGGGAAGGGGTGCAGAGAAAGGGACAAGGGCACAAATTATCTCCGGTCCTCACTACATCACCTTATCCTGGTACCACCCAAGATCTGGTCCGGGTTGATCTGCCCACTGCCGGCTGCCTTCTCATTGATACGCCGGGTTTATCCCAGCCGGGTCGTCTCAGTGATATTCTCTGTCCTGACTGCAGCCGGCGGTTGATCCCGGCCGGGGAACTGAGCCGCAAAACCTATAAAGTAAGCCCGGGCCAAACCCTGCTTTTCGGTGGCTTAGCCCGTTATACCATTGTCGCGGGCGCGCCCAGGCCGATATTAATTGCCTTTGCGGCCAGGGAAGTGGTTTTTCATGTCACCAACAGGGAGAGGGTCGACCATATTCTAACCAACCACAGCGGGGAATGGCTGGTGCCCCCCTGTAAAGGATGCCGGGTGCAAGAATGGGAGGAAAAAGCCCTCACTGCCCAGGAGGGCCAGGATATAGTTGTTCCGGGCCTGGGGTGGGTCACTGTGCGCCGGGGGCCGGTTGAGCTGGAGGTGGCGGTGCCAAAGGGGGTAAAGGTAAAGGTGCGGCCGGCCCTAATCAGGCCGCGGGACTAAAGCGGTAATTCAAATACGGAGTGTATGCGATGCCTGTCACAGGGAAAACCCGCCTAACCGGTATCATCGGAGATCCAATTGAACAGACCTTGTCGCCGGCTATGCACAATGCTGCCTTTGCCCACCTGGGACTTGATTTTGTTTACATACCCTTTCGGGTGGCCAGGGAAGATATCGCCGCAGCTCTGGCCGGAATCAGGGCCCTGGGTTTTACCGGCTTAAATGTAACCATCCCCCACAAGGAAGCAGTTTTACCCCTTCTAGATGAATTAGCCCCCGAGGCCGAAATTATAGGGGCGGTGAATACAATTCATCATGTTGGAGGGCGCCTGTACGGATATAATACCGATGGGCCGGGGTTTATCAGTTCCCTCCGGGAAGAAGGGGGCTGTGAACCGGCGGGAAAAACGGTAACCATCATGGGTACGGGCGGGGCTGCCCGGGCTGTCGCCCTGCAGTTGGCTCTCGACGGGGCAGCACACATCATTATACTGGGACGGCGGTTTGAAAAAGCCGAGGCCCTCAAAGCTTCCATAAAGGCAAGGGTACCGGGTTGCCGGGTTACGACGGGTTTTATACATGAAGATAGATTGGCGGAAATGGTGAAACCATCCCAGGTTCTGGTAAATGCCACACCGGTGGGGATGTATCCCAAGGCTGGTGAACGGCCCCTGGTGGAGAGACATATACTGCACCGGGACCTGGTGGTGTGCGATCTGGTATATAATCCGGTCCAAACCCTCTTTTTGCAGGAGGCAAGGGCTGCCGGGTGCCGGACCCTGCCGGGATTGGAGATGCTGGTCCGGCAAGGTGCCCTGGCCTTTAAAATTTGGACCGGCCGGGAACCGCCCCTGGAGATAATGAGGAAGGTTGTCAGGAAAAAGCTTGCAGTTTAGTTTTACTGCAAGCTTTTTCTTAGCAAAAGATTAGCAGGAAAATCCCATAACAGATGGAAAATAGACATTATATGGCATAAAGCGACAAGGCGGGAGTGGAAAATGAAACAGGTGAAAAGTTCTGCCAGAAGGTGTGATTCTACCGGAGAAGGGCTACAAGGTGATATCCATCTGGTTTTTGCAGGCTCCGAACTAAACCAGGCTGCACCACCGGGAAGGGAAGGAGGCCGGTCCCAGGAGAGGGAGCCAGATTTACAGCAGGTTAACCTCTACAAGTACAAGATTGCTCCGGAAATTGTGAAAAGTATTCCCTTTTCTGTAGCCCGGCGGCATCAGGTGGTACCGATTGAGAAAAGGGGAGAGAAAATTACCCTGGCCATGGCAGATCCTCTAAACATCGTGGCCATCGATGAGGTTAGTTATTTAACAGGGGCCGAGGTAGAACCGGTACTGGCTTCCCGGGAAGAAATTGCGGAAATCATCAGCTGGTATTATGGGGTCAGGGAACAGGTGGAAAAGGTAACGAGGATTTTTCCAGAGGATGAGGGGATAACTGCTGAAGATATTAACATGACCCCGGGGGAACTTAAGGGGATGGCCGAGGAAGCGCCGGTCGTCCAAGCGGTGAATTCCCTATTCCAGCAGGCCACAAGGGAACGGGCCAGTGACATCCATTTAGAGGTACAGGAGAATAACGTTAAGATCCGTTACCGCATCGATGGTGTCCTACTGGAGGCCCTTACCCTGCCGAAAAACATCTATGCTCCCCTCCTCACCCGAATCAAGATTATGGCTGGGATGGATATAGCGGAAAAGCGCCTGCCCCAGGATGGGCGGATACAAATACAGTTGGATGACCGGGAGGTAGACATGCGGGTTTCTACCCTTCCGACCATTACCGGCGAGAAGGTAGTTATCCGGCTCCTGGATAAAAAGAGCCTTTATTGGGGCCTTGATGAATTGGGGTTTTCCCAGTCCAACCTCGATACTTTTAAAAACATGATCCATCGTTCCCACGGACTCATTCTGGTTACGGGACCGACGGGAGCCGGAAAGACCACCACCCTCTATGCTGCCCTTCAGGAACTGGATACAGCCAGCCAAAACATTATTACCATTGAAGATCCCGTTGAGTATCGCCTGGAAGGGATAAATCAGGTTCAGATTAATAACCGGGCGGGACTGACCTTTGCCAGGGGTTTGCGCTCTATTCTCCGCCAGGATCCCAATATTATTATGGTAGGAGAGATAAGGGATAGGGAAACAGTCGATATTGCCGTGCGCGCCGCCCTGACCGGCCATCTGGTACTCAGCACCCTCCATACCAATGATGGGGCCGGAGCCCTTACCCGGCTGTTAAATATGGGAATTGAGCCTTATTTAGTAGCTTCTGCTGTGATCGGAATCGTTGCCCAGCGGTTGGTACGGGTGCTCTGCCCCTACTGCCGGATCCCCGAAGAAATCCCTTCCGGAGCCAGGGTGAGGGAGACTTTGGGTATAGGTCCAGAGGAACCATTGACACTGTATGGGCCTTCCGGTTGTTCTTATTGTAACTATACCGGCTACCGGGGACGAACGGCTATAACTGAAGTTTTAGTTATGTCGAGGGAGCTGGAAAAACTGGTATTGGAGAAGGCCCCGCGGGAAGCAATACATACAGCTGCCTGGAAGGCAGGGATGCTCTCCTTATGGGAGGATGGTTATGCCAGGGTACGGCAGGGAACAACTACCCTCCAAGAAGTAATGCGGGTGATATCATAAAAAAGGCTGAAGCCGGTAACCGGCGGCACCGGCATCGAAGCTCGAAACTGTAACTTCCAAGAGAGGGCGGCTGCCTTGCAAAGAAAGATCCTATTTTGGGAAAGGGGTTTGCCCATGGCTCCTGCTTTCATTTATAAAGCATGCACCCAAAGGGGTGACCGGGTCAGGGGTATCATAATGGGTAGTGATGAATACCAGGCTGTGTCCACCTTAAGGGCCCGGGGTTACCTGGTCACTGAAATTAAAAAGAAAGGACAGGATTTCCAGCTTCCCATCGCAGGTCTTTGGTCTGGTCTTTCCAGCAAAGAGCTTGCCCTTTTTTGCCGGCAGCTGGCAACTATGTTGGCAGCCGGATTATCCCTGGTAAAAGGCCTGGAAATCTTAGAAAAACAGCATTTGAGCAAGAGAATGCGGGAAACGGTGGGAAAAATTAGGCAAGAGTTAATTAATGGTTGGCAGTTGTCAGAGGCCTTGAGAAGGCAGCCACACCTATTCCCTGCTGCCCTGGTCCATATGGTGGCAGCAGGGGAAACAGGGGGAGTGTTGGAAGAAGTAATGGCCAGAATGGCCCAGCATTTTGAAAAGGAACATAACCTGCGGGAAAGGGTGAAGGGAGCCCTTACCTATCCCGTCGTTGTTACCCTGCTGGCCCTGGGAGCAGTAGTTTTTCTTATCACCTATGTTCTGCCCACCTTTTCTGCCCTATTTGCCAGCTCTGGCCTGGCTTTACCCTGGCCTACCCGGACCCTTTTATTCTTTAGTGATTTTATTTCCGGCAATTGGCAGTGGCTGGGGGGAAGTTGTATTTTGCTCCTGTTGGGGACACTCTGGTATATGCGAACTGAAGGAGGCAGTCGTTGGCGGGACCGGTTTTTTCTGGCTTTGCCGGCGGTTGGCCCCGTTCTGCAGGGAATTGCCCTTTCCCGGTTTTGTCGCACTTTAGGCACATTATTGAGCGGTGGTGTTCCCTTGTTGCCGGCTCTGGATGTGGCCAAAAATACGGCTGATAACCAGGTCATTAACCAGGCCTTGGGGCAGGTACAGGCCGGGATAAAGGAAGGATCAGAGTTGGCCACCCTGCTGAAGGATTATCCGGTTTTTCCCGAAATGATGATTCAAATGGTAAAGGTAGGGGAAGAAACCGGAGCTTTGCCCGACTTGCTGATACGAATTGCTGATTATTATGAATGGGAGGTCGATTCTTTCCTCAAGCGTCTCTCGTCATTGCTGGAACCAGCTTTGACCGTGGCTGTGGCCGGTTTTGTAGGGTTTATAGTAATCAGTATTATGCTGCCCTTACTTGATTTGGTACTGGTTGTAGGGTAAAAACCTATATTATGGAAAAGGAGGAGGAAGAATGCGGAAGGGGATTGCCATTTTACAGGAAGAGCAGGGGTTTACCCTGGTGGAAGTGGTGGTCGTGCTGGTTATTATCGGTATTCTGACGGCCATTACTGTACCCCAGTATACAAGAATTACTAACCAGGCAAAGGAAAGAGCCTGCGCAGCAAACATCAAGGCTATTGAGACGGCCGTTATGAGCTACTCGGCAGCAAATGCGGGTGAGTATCCGGAAAATGTAGAAACTCTTCTCGAAAGTAACTACCTCAATGAAATACCCAAATGCCCCCTGTCCGCGGCTGGAGAGGATGCAGGCTATACTATTGATAAAAATAACGGAACTGTGACTTGTAATCATTGCGATAAAGGCAATAAGAGTTAATCGAAGGAGGATTTATGGTCAGGCGTAAACGGCCATACCAGCTGCCGGGCCTTTATTACTGCATTTCCGGCTCTTTAAATATAAATAAAATTTGTTCATACTTGCAGGAAATGACGAATCTGGATAAGCATGTCACCTTTAGCTTTGGACAGGCCCTCCACGGGGAGAACTGAGACCGAAACCAGAAATGCTATCCATAATGAGGGGATTCTTCTAAGTAGACGCCCTGCCGGCACCGGCACCGGCAGAAGAATGACAAGAGATGGGCAGCATTTACTGGGAGAAGGATATTCCGGCAATTACCCTCTGCTACAGGTGCTGTTCCTTGCTGCTGAATACTTATCAGTAAGGGGTGATGCTTTCATGCTTACCATACTGACTTTTGCCGGCGGACTTATTGCGGGCAGTTTTTTAAATACATGTATTTACCGTCTTCCCCGGGGGGAATCGATCCTAGTCCCACCATCCTACTGTCCCCAATGTAGACACCGGCTGCACCCACTGGACCTTATTCCCCTGGTGGGGTTCCTGCTTCTGAAGGGTAAATGCCGCTATTGCAGACAGCCGATTTCCAGGCGCTACCCCTTGGTTGAGCTGCTGATGGGCCTCTTGACTGTGGCCCTCTACTACCACCGGGAACCGGGAACACTGCTTTCTGCCCTGGTGGCAACTGGGGTGGTGATTGTTGCTGCCTGCACCGACATGGAGCACGGCATTATACCCGATGGCCTGGTGTTGCCTACCCTCTTCGCCGGGGTAGTTTATTCCTTTTTTTCCCCTCTAACATCTCCGGGGAGCAGTATCGCCGGCATTTTCCTGGGCGGAGGCAGCCTCCTGGTGATTGCCTTTTTAAGCGGCGGGGGAATGGGAGGCGGTGACATAAAGCTTATGGCGGCTCTGGGGGCGTGGCTGGGTTGCCGTCTGTTGCTAATGGTTCTTTTTTTCTCCTTTCTTTTGGGGGGAATTGGAGGAATATGGTTACTTTTGTTGAAAATTAAGGAAAGGCGTGATTCTGTAGCCTTTGCTCCTTACATTGCTGTAGCCGATTTTCTGACCTTGTTGGGGGAAAAATTTATCTGTAACTATTCCTGGCTTTTTTGTTAGTTGAAAATACTCACAGCTGTTGAAAAGGGAGGATATAATAACGAAGATTCCTTTTTTGGTTATTTGGTAAGAAGTGGTGTTCGCCTTTCCGGTTTACCAGCAGAGTTTTCTCCTGTCTGAAAGGAATGACGGGAAAATGGGGAGCGGGGGTTATACCCTGGTTGAGCTCATTGTCGTACTGATGCTTATTGCCCTTCTGGCAACTATAACATGGCCATCCCTGCAGGCAAGCCTGGATCGGTTTATCCTGGAGGAAGCCGCCTGGCGTATGGCCAGGGAAATACGACTGGTACAACAGTTGGCAGTGGTCCGGGGGGAGTGGTTTCAAATCGAATTTTTACATAACTATGAACGCCTGGTTATAAAACGACAGGGTGAAACCTGGTCTACCCTCCAATTGCCACAGCAAATTGATATGGAGCCTACCACCTTTACCTACAATGAAGTCTTTTTCTATCCTTCGGGAGCGCCTTCAATGGGTGGAACCGTGCCCCTGGCCAACGGCAGGGGTGAGAAAAGATATGTAAAGGTTACGGTAGGGGCCGGCAGGGTACGGGTCGCAAGGGAACGGTGAGAATATGGTCACGAACCTTGATGAACGGGGGATGACCCTAATTGAAGTTTTGGTGGCCCTGGTGTTACTTTCTGTCATCCTGCTTCCCCTAGTTGGGACCCTGGCCACTGGCTTTATTGTTACAGGGGAAGGTAACCGGATTACCACAGCTACTGCCCTGGCCCAGCAGGAGATGGAACGGCTCCTGGCCGGTATTGACGAGCCCTTCCCGCCAGCACTGCTGCCTGATGGCTATTGGGTGAATACTGTTGTTACCGACAATGGAGACGGAACGGAGAAAATTACAGTTATCGTTAAATGGGGGGACAGCAGAACCCGACCGGGGGAGATCAGTTTAACCAGTCTGAGACACAGGTGAGGGACATGCAGAGACGCTGGGAGAATCTGGGGTATACCCTGGTGGAGACAATTATCGTAACTGCCCTGGTGAGCATAATTTTCACTACTGTTGCCCTTTATTACCAAACTGCCTTTGGTATCTGGGAAAGGGGCAACAACCAGACGGAGGTTCAACAGCAGGCCCGGATAGTCCTAACAAAGCTGGTGTCTGATTTACAGCAAACCAAATTCTTGCGGTTTCGGCCCAGGGGCACCGCCAGCTGGCGGGAGCTCCCGGCAGATTTTGCCTTAAAATTACAAGAGGGCCCAGAGTTATTGTTGTGTATCCCCCCGGGGGAAGGCCAAGAGCAGGATCTTCAGGTACGCTATTATTTCGTGGATCATTCCCTAATACGCAGTACAGGCGGTCACAATCCGATAGCTATGTATATTGACAGCTTGGCGTTACGGCTGGATGAGGAGGCACCCCTCGTTTCTATAGAACTGGTGGCGGCCATGGAAGGTGTCGAAGCAAGGATGGTTACCTCTACCTATTTACGCAATTTGCGGGGAGCAGGCGATTGATATGAGGTACAGGAAGGATGAAAGGGGAAGTGCCTTCATTTTTATCCTGCTGACAATGGTTGGACTGGTATTGTTCAGCCTGGCCCTTTTATCCTTGGCCAGGAATGAAACCTTGATGGCCCACTATCAATACCGGCACACTGCGGCCTTCTATTTGGCCGAGGCCGGATTGCAATGGGCAGAGGCCCGCCTGGCAGAAAATCCATCTTACCGGGGTAGTATTATTTTGCCCTGGGGGGAAGGAGGACGAACGGAGGTAAGGATTAGAGATGATGGAGAGCTACTCTCTGTTACTTCCCGGGGCGAAAGGGACGGCGTTCAGTGTACACTGATGGCTTCCTTACGGCTGGTGGATCATACCCTCCTCTATGATACGGGTGGAAATTTAATTACCAGGGAACTTTTCCTGGCTGATGCTCCAGAAAACGGTACTGAATTGCCGGGGGTAGAGGGAATAGTTATCTGCCCGGGCGGGGAAGACACTGACGGAGCTGGTGACTATTTCTTTCCGGAACCAATGCCCCTGGAATTGTACCAGAGGGAGTTACAGTGTCAGTATCTTACCCCTGCTCAACTGGCCGGGAAAAGGAATCTTGCCGGCATAATCTATGTCGACGGTGATGTTGTCCTAAGGAGCGAGGAGGATAGTATTTGTGGAAAGGCAGTTCTATTGGTTGAGGGCAACTTGACGGTTACCGGTAATGCCGCCATTGAGGGAGATTTTGTCCTAATGGCCGGAGAAGGTATTTACCTGTCAGGAAGGACAAGGATACAAGGCTTGCTTTACACCCCGGGTATTTTTCGTTTTGGCGGGAAAGGAGAAATAGCAGGTGTTATCTGGGCCGGTGGGGGAAGTTATCTGGAGGGAGAGGTGTTTATCAAGGAATATGATGGCAAGAAAGAGATTCTCCTTGGTGACCTGCCGCCGGTTTTGGTAATCCAGGAGATGTGGTATCGGAAGTAACCCCGGGATGGCTGCCGGTGGTAAAGGTTCCTAAACCGGCAAGAATAAAGAGAGGGGGGTAGGAAGTGGCGGAATTAAAGAATCAAATGGAAGATGTGGTATGGAGCGCTATTGACAAGCTTTTGCAGGAGAGGCCTGATATTTGTGACTGTGAAAAATGCAGAATGGACATGGCAGCTATTGCCCTCAACGAACTGCCACCGTGTTATGCTGTAACTGATCGGGGCAAGGTCTTTGCTAAGGTTTCCCAGCTGGAATGTCAATTTGAGACCGACGTTCTGCTGGCTGTTTTACGGGCCGTGGAAAAGGTGGAAAAAAACCCACAGCACCAATGTGAAGCCAAGAAAGGCAGGAAATAAAGGATGGGGTTTGGGACCCAAAAATATCTAGGACTCGATATTGGGACTGAATATCTAAAAGCTGCAGAATTGAGGGTCAGGGGTTCGCGCATTCAAGTTGACAAGGTTGGCATAAAAACTATCGGATCCAGGGCTAATGAAGGAAATAGGGTAAATGATCCAGCAGAGCTGGCAGAGAACGTCGGCCATTTTTGGCAAGAGTTTGGCTTTGGAACCAGAAGAGTCACGGTTGCCATTGGTGGTCCTCCCGTTTTCTATCGGATACTTCCTTTACCCGGATTACCCGAGGCAGAACTGCGCCGGGCTTTACAATGGGAATTGGAGGATCATTTCCCCTTTTCCGCCCGGGAGGCTGTCTTTGATTTATGTCCTTTGGAGCTCAATAACGGATTGGGCCGCAAGCAGAGGTATTATTTGGTGGTTGCTGTACCCCGGACTTTTATTGATGGTTATTTAACCGCTTTGAACCTGGTAGGCCTGGAACCCCTTGCTATAGAACCAGAACCCCTTGCCTTGCTCCGGTCCTGGGAAGGGCTGGTGAAGGTTTCTTTGCTGATAATCCTCAAGTCGAACTATATTACCATTGGCATAGCTGCAAGGGGAAGGCTATTTTTCGCCCGTTCCCTTCCCTGGGGCTTTCAAAAGATAATAGAAGGCATGCTTGCAGAAGGGGTTGTGGTGGAAAAACTTACCAGGGAATGCAGGAACACTTTAGGTTATTTTCAGGCCAGGACCGGCAATGACACCTTTACGCCGGAAGAAATAGTTGTTTATAATGGTGGGGATGGGGAGGCTGTAAAATTTATTTTGCCGGGGCTAAGGAGAGAATTTCCCCTTCCGGTACGTATCCCCCCGCCACCGGGAGGAGGACTATCCTGGATACCGGGAATACCAGAGGAAAAGAGGCATTTCCTTGCCGTCTGCATCGGCTCAGGCTTGCGGGAGGTGAGGAAGGGTGGCAGATATTAATCTTTTGCCCCATGATTACGGGATGCAGGGACGGGTAAAAAGGCGCCGGAAGTGCTGTCTGGTTATTTTTTTTGTTCTTCTCGTCCTTCTCTGTACCTGGTTCCTCGGCTTGGTTGGTAAAATTCAATCATATCGCAGGGAGCTGGATGACTTACAGCAGCAGCTTGCCAGTCGGGAGCCGGATTTGCTTATCCTCGATGAACTGGAACAAAAAGATGAATTAATTAAACAGAGGCGCCAACTGTGCAACCAGTTGGAACAGGGGGGCTTATCCTGGCCTGTTTTAATGAGGGAAATAGAGGAGGCAGCCCGCCAGGGGATCCTTTTAGAGCAGCTGCATATCGACAGGGAAGGAAAGGTCATGGTACAGGGACAGGCAGCAGAGCTTGCCAGTATTGCCTCATTTCTTTCTTTCCTCGCTGATTCGTCAGACCTGGATAAGATTGATATCGATTATGTCAAACTAGGAAAAGAGGGTGAATGGCTCTTTGCCCTTCAGGGTTGGGCCCATCAGGTGGGAGAGGGATTATGACTATATTTAACCTGTCGAAAAGGGAAAAGCTCCTGCTGGCCTTGCTGGCAGTTTTGTTTCTGCTCATTACCGGTTACCGCCATATCTACCGGCCTTTACTGGCCGAACTCAAGGGATTGGAGGCGAAAGTTGCGAAAACCGAGGGGCTTCTGGCCAGGAAAAGTCAGCTACTGGACGGGAGCAAAGACATAGAGGAGGAATACCGAAGGAAGGAAGAAACCTATCAAGAACTGTTAAAGCTTTTACCAGACAATAAGGATTTACCGACCTTATTATTGCAACTTGAAGGAGCTTTGGCGGCCTGTGAAGTCAGCCTCTTGTCCCTCGAATCCCTGGGGGCAGAAAGGGAGGGGGACTATGCTCTTTATTCCTTGCGTCTTAACTTAAGGGGCAGTTATGGGGATATTGCCGCTTTCCTGGAGGAACTGGCCGCTTTTCCCCGGCTGGTAAGGCCCGTAGAATTAAACCTATTTGGCGGTGGGGCTGGTACTATGGTCCAGGCCAACCTGTACCTGGAGGCTTTTTACCTGCCTGGGGACGGGGAGAAGATGTGAGGAATATACTGGAGAGTGAACCTGGGGATTGAATGTTCGGTATTTCTACCGCGGGGTATGGTGAGAACGATTTATAAGAAAGTATGATGACAGAATGAATAACATTGTATTAGTTGGCTTTATGGGAACTGGGAAAAGCAGCGTCGGGCAGGAATTAGCCCGGCGGCTCCAGTGGCCATTCATTGATACCGATGCAGAGGTCGAGAGGGAGACCGGTCTTTCCATACCGGATATATTCCGCCACTATGGAGAAGGTTATTTTCGTAAAAAGGAACAGGATATTATACAGCGGGTAATGCAGGGGAAAAGGCAGGTAATCGCCACTGGAGGGGGAGCAGTAATTAAAAAGGAGAATAGACAGCTTTTCCGGTCCCATGGTATTGTTATTTGTCTCCGGGCAGACCCGGAAGTGATCTGGGACCGGGTTCGGGAAAAGGATGACCGGCCCCTTTTACAGGGGAGGGAACAGGTTGCGAAACTCCTGGCGGAGCGGGAACTCTTTTACCGGGATGTGGACCTGACCCTGGATACTTCCCATAAGGCTCCCGAAGAGGTGGGAAGGACAATTCTTGCCCAGTTGGGTTGGCAAAAGAAAGGCGATTTTTCGCTGCAATTGATACGGGTTAATCTGCCGATAGCAGGTTATAATATTTTTGTTCGACCGGGTATACTTTCCAGGGTGGCCTTATATTTGCCCGGTGAGCTGGGAAAACGGGTCCTGGTAATAAGCGACAACAAGGTGAGCTCCCTCTATGGACCTGTCCTGTTTTCCGCTTTAAAGGAAGGGAACTATCAACCCACTTTAAAAAGGGTGGCAGAAGGCGAAGGGGCAAAGGAGCTTTCTGTAGTAGCCGACCTTTACCAGGCATCTTTATCAGCGGGTATTGAGCGTCACTGCCCGATCATAGCCCTGGGCGGCGGTGTTGTTGGCGATCTGGCCGGTTTTGTAGCAGCAACCTTTATGCGGGGCGTTCCTTTCATCCAAATACCGACAACATTGTTGGCTCAAGTTGACAGCAGCATAGGAGGGAAGGTGGGGGTCAACTTGCCCCAGGGCAAGAACCTCGTCGGTTCCTTTTATCAACCGAGGGCAGTTCTTATCGATCCGACCCTGTTACAGAGTTTACCCCCCCGGGAAGTGAGGGCTGGTTTAGCGGAAGTTGTCAAGTACGGGCTCGTCTTTTCCCCGGAGTTATACCATCTTTTAGAAAGGGAAGTAGACCGTTTTCTGGCCCTGGACCCCCACATAACGACACCGGTAATAGCAGAATGCTGCCGTCTGAAGACGGCCCTTGTGGAAAGGGATGAGAGGGAGGAATATGGACACCGCATGCTTCTAAATTTTGGGCATAATATTGGCCACGCCGTGGAACGGGCGTCAGGGTATGGGACCTTCCGTCACGGGGAAGCGGTGGCCATAGGGATAGCTGCCGCCTGTTATCTGTCGGTAAAATTGGGTTTATTGAATCCCGATATATTTGATCGGGTCAAAGGCTTATTGGAAAGGATTGGACTTTCAACCCATTTATATGGTATAAATATTAATGCTGTTTATGGCAATCTGATCTATGACAAGAAGGCCCGGGAACAGAAAATACCCTTTATATTACTGAAAGACCTTGGTAAGCCGGTGATTTTCGAGGATGTGCCCAGGGAGATAATCACCGCTGTTCTCAAGGATTTGGGAGCAGGAAAGTAAGTTTCTGAACTAGTTTTGTTCGGTTCTATAAGGCAATTGTATTAGATTTCCCAAATAACGTGGAGGTGGATAATTTGCTTGGGAAAAGGGAATTGGAAGAGATTTTGGCCATAGCCCTCCAGGGGGGTGGTGATTATGCCGATATTTTTCTCGAAGAGAAGATCAGCAACCTGATATCCTGCGAAGCCGACCGGATAGAAAGGATTAATTCGGGCCGGGAGGCCGGTGCGGGTGTCCGGGTACTGGCCGGAAACTCTACTGCCTATGCTTACACCAATGACCTCAGTTTGCCGGCCTTAAAAGAAGCAGCTTATGTGGCCAGTAAGGCGGCAACCGGGCAGGAAAAAGGAGTTACCAATATTGACCTTCGTAAGGGAAAACCCCTGGTTGACTTTGAAATTATACGCCGGCCGGAAATCGTACCTGTTGAGGAAAAGGTAGAAGTTGTTATCAGGGGCAACAGGGCGGCCCGGGCTGTGGACAGGAGAATTGTTCAGGTCATTGTCGGGTATAGCGACATCAGGCAAAGAATACAATTGGCCAACAGTAAAGGGGATTTAATTGAAGATGAACGGATCCGGACCCGCTTTATTGTCCATGTTGTTGCCGCCGAGGGTGGGATCATCCAGACTGGTTATGAAGCACTGGGCGGTTTGGCAGGGTTTGAACTGGTGGAAGGGGATAAACCAGAACTTTTGGCCCAACGGGCGGCCAAGCAGGCCGTCCAGATGCTGACAGCCAAACCGGCTCCATCAGGGCGCATGCCCGTGGTTATGGCGGCGGAAGCAGGGGGCACGATGATTCACGAAGCATGTGGCCATGGACTGGAGGCTGATTTGGCCCAAAAGGAACTCTCGGTTTATACTGGTAAACTGGGGGGAAGGGTGGCAGCAGAAATTGTTACCGTTATTGATGATGGCACAATACCAAATAAATACGGTTCCTTCCGTTTCGATGATGAAGGTACGCCATCCCAGCGGAATATACTAATTGAGAATGGCATCCTCCGGTCTTATATGTACGATCGTCTTACCGCCGGTAAGGATGGCCACCACCTGACCGGTAACGGTAGACGTCAATCCTTTGCCCATCGTCCTATACCTCGCATGACCAATACTTATATTGCTCCCGGGCAAACAGAACCGGAGGAAATAATTGCCCGGGTCCAGAACGGGCTCCTGGTCAAGAAAATGGGTGGAGGTCAGGTGAACACCACTACCGGTGATTTTGTTTTTGATGTATCTGAGGCCTATCTTATTGAAAAGGGCAAGATAACGGTTCCCATCCGTGGCGCTACATTGACTGGCAATGGGCCGGAGGCATTGCGGGAGATTGAACTGGTAGGAAATGATCTGGGCTTTGGCATTGGCACCTGTGGTAAGGATGGGCAGGGTGTCCCTGTGTCCGATGCTCAACCAACGATACTGATAAAACAGCTGATTGTCGGTGGAACGGGATAATGCTACAGCTTGTAATTAGCAACTTGATTCAATAAGGGGGCTTAGTGATGAAAGAACGTGAACTTGCCCATTGGGTTGTAGCCAGGGGGCAAGAACAGGGGGCGGGGTTAATAGAGGCTTTTTTACTAAAACATAAGTCCTTCAGTGTCCAGGTGCGCCACGGGAAGGTTGAATCTATAAAACAGGCCCAAGAGGTGGGACTTGGAATACGGGTCATAGTTGAGGGGCGGATGGGGTTTGCCTATACTTCCCAACTAGGTACCGCTCCTGTTAAAGAGGCCGTTTCCCAGGCTATTTCCAATGCAAACAAAACGGCAGAAGATGAGTTTAATATCCTGCCGGAGCCTGCAAACCAGATACCGAAAGTCGATATTTATGATCCGGCTATCGAAAAAACCCCAGTGGAAGATAAGATTGAACTGGCAATGGCGCTTGAGGAGGCAGCCTTCAACTATGATCGGCGGGTAGTCAGATCTGAACAAGCGGCTTATGAAGACACCGTCTACGAGGTTACCATTGTTAACTCCTGCGGAGTTGATGTAAGTTACCGGGGGTCCTTCTGTGGCGGTTATGTGTCGGTGGTTGCCCAGGAAAATGGCGATACCCAGACCGGGTCTGGGATGGACTACGTCTTGAATTTTTCCGCACTAAAACCCGAAGTCATCGGCAAGGAAGCCGGGGAAGAAGCGGTTGCGATGCTGGGCGCCAGGAAGGTGACCTCCCAAAGGGTTCCCATTGTGATGCCTCCCCGGGTGGCAACCCAGTTCCTCGGTGTACTGGTACCGGCCCTGAGTGCGGAGGCAGTCCAAAAAGGACGTTCTCTTCTTGCGGGAAAATTGGGGGATATGGTGGCTGCCAGGGATGTAACCCTAATTGATGACGGTGCACTTCCGGGTGGTATTAATTCCAGTCCTGTGGATGGGGAAGGAGTCCCTGCGGGTAAAACGGTGTTGATTAAGGAAGGTGTGCTCCAAACTTACCTGCACAATACTTATTCTGCCGCCAAGGACGGTACAAAATCTACCGGTAATGCTTCCCGTCCTTTTTACCGGGGCACACCGGAAATAGGTCCCAGTAATCTCTTCTTGGAACCCGGAAGGACCAGTAAAGAGGATTTACTCCAGGATATATCCCAGGGTTTTTACATTACAGAAGTCCTGGGCATGCATACAGCCAATCCCATTTCCGGCGATTTTTCCGTTGGTGCTACCGGTTTGTGGATTGAAAAGGGAAAACTGACCTATCCTGTCCGGGGTGTAGCTGTCGCTGAAAATATCCTGGAACTCTTCCGGGGAATTGAAGCCATAGGCAATGATTTGCGTTTTTATCTTGGCTATGGTTCTCCTACCTTGCGTTTTAAGCCAATTCCAGTCAGTGGCGAGTAAAGGCCTCCTTTCCAGGATTATTTTGAAAGGAGGAGGGGCTAATGAAAATCCTGGTTCTCCATGGGCCAAACTTGAATCTTTTGGGACACCGGGAACCGGAAATATATGGGGAGATGAGCCTGGAGATGATCAATCAGAAACTGGAGGAAAGGGCCGCAGTGGTTGGGGCTAAGTTGGAGATAGTCCAGTCAAACCATGAAGGGGTTTTGGTTGATGCTCTTCACTGGGCTGCCGACCGGGTCCAGGGGGTAATTATCAACCCGGCCGCTTTAACCCACTACAGTATCGCCCTTCGTGATGCCATAGCATCTCTGCCGCTCCCGGTGGTCGAAGTGCATTTAAGTAATATTTATGCCAGGGAGGATTTCCGCCGCCGTTCCGTCCTTGCTCCTGTAGTTTGGGGGCAAATAACAGGTTTCGGACCTTTAGGGTATCTCCTGGCTTTGGAAGCTCTCCTTACAAGGAAAGCATGGTAGAATTCCCTGGACGAAGGAAGTGATCAGCAACAGGTGGGAGTGGTGTAAATTTGCTGGCAAGGGTGGGAAAACTGCAGGAGAGATTGTTAGCTTTGGATCTAGATGGCCTCCTGATCGGCCATAAACCGAATCGAATGTTTATTAGTGGCTTTACCGGCACGGAAGGTTGGCTCCTGATTACCCGAAATCATTCCTTTCTCTGTACTGATTTTCGTTATGTAGAACAGGCTGCTAAGGAGGCAGTTGGGTGGGAAATAGTGAGATACCAGAGGCCCTTTACCGCCACCCTGGTTCCTTTACTTAAGGAAAATGGTTTACGGCGGGTGGGGTTTGAAGAAGAATATTTATCCTATCAGGGTTACCGCAAGCTGGTGGAGAGTACCAGCGGTGTTGAGTGGCTTCCCTGTTCGGGCCTCGTTGAATCCCTGCGGAGGCAAAAGGATGAGATGGAGCTGCAGGCAATTCGAAGGGCGGCCCAATTGGACGACAGGGCCTTCGCCCATATCCTGTCCTTTTTGGAACCAGGTCGCCAAGAACGGGAAATAGCCCTGGAATTGGAATTCTTTGCCCGTCGGCAGGGGGGAAATGGCGCCAGTTTTGCTTTCATTGTTGCTTCCGGACCCCGGTCTGCCTTACCCCATGGTGTTGCCAGTAACAAGTTGCTCCAAGAGGGAGAATTTGTTATTATGGATTATGGGACG
>DUVO01000107.1 GCA_012841005.1 Bacillota bacterium
AGCTGTGCCTGGCCTTTGCCCTGGACATCCATGATACTATAGGAATCGACGCCGTTGCCATGTGTGTCAACGACATCCTGGTCCAGGGGGCGGAGCCCCTCTTTTTTCTCGATTACCTGGCGGTGGGAAAACTGGTACCGGATAAGGTGGCGGCCATCGTCGGCGGGGTGGCGGCAGGCTGCAGGGAGGCCGGCTGTGCCCTTTTGGGAGGGGAAACGGCGGAAATGCCTGGTTTTTACCCTCCGGGGGAATATGACCTGGCCGGTTTTGCTGTGGGTGTCGTCGAGGCTGAAAAGATTATTGACGGTTCGGCCATCGTGCCCGGGGATAAAATGATTGGTCTGCCCAGCAGCGGCCTCCACAGCAATGGTTTTTCCCTGGCCCGGAAGGCTCTCTTGGAAGAGGCCAAGTTCAGTCTGGACCGTTACTTTCCTGAGTTGGGCAGGACACTGGGGGAAGAACTTTTGACACCGACCAAAATCTATGTCAAAGAGGTCCTGCCCCTGCTGCGCCGGTTCCCCATCAAGGGTTTGGCCCACATAACCGGTGGCGGGCTGGTGGAGAACATTCCCGGGATTTTGCCCCCGGACTGCCAGGCCCGGATCCAGTGCCGCAGTTGGCCGGTACCCTCTATTTTCCAGCTGATCCGCCGGGCCGGCCGGATAACGGCCGCCGAGATGTACCGGGTTTTTAATATGGGGATCGGCCTGGTTATCATCGCCGCCCCCGATGTGGCCGAAGAGATCAGGGCCGGTTTCAGCGGGTCGCCCCCGCCGGTGATTGGCGAGATCGTTGCGGGCCAACGGGTGGTTGAGCTGGTGGAAGGAGAGTGATAGAATGGGAAAGCTACGCCTGGCAGTTTTAGCTTCCGGGAGGGGCACCAACCTCCAGGCATTAATTGATGCCATTGCCGCCGGGGAATTGGAAGCAGAGATTGCCGTCATTATAAGTAACCGGAGGGACGCCCAGGCCCTGGAAAGGGGACGGAAGCACCAGATTCCCCTTTGTTTTTTAGACCCAAGGGAATACATCGATTCCGATGCATATGACCGGGCCCTGGTAGCCGTCTGGCAGGAATACAAGGTGGACCTGGTGGTTTTGGCGGGATTTATGCGTCTCCTGGGGCCTGAAGCGGTAAGGGCTTACCGGAACCGGATCGTCAATATCCATCCTTCCCTTTTACCTTCCTTTCCGGGACTGAATGCCCAGGCCCAGGCTGTTGCCTATGGCGTCAGGTACTCGGGCTGTACAGTCCACTTTGTCGATGAAGGTATGGATACAGGGCCGATTATCCTCCAGGCCGTTGTGCCGGTCAAAGAAGATGATAATCCCGAAACCCTGGCGGCCCGGATCCTGAAGGAAGAGCACCGGCTTTATCCCCGGGCGATCCAGCTCTTTGCCGAAGGCCGCTTGGAAGTGGTGGGAAGAAGGGTGAGAATCAAGGATAAGTAGTTTGGAAAGGGGTGCAGCTTCTTGATCGCCGTAAAGCGTGCTTTGGTAAGTGTTTCTGACAAGGATGGGATCGTGGAATTTGCCAGGGGTTTGGCCGCCCTGGGTGTGGAACTGGTTTCTACCGGCGGTACGGCCCAGGTGTTGGCTGCCGCCGGGCTCCCGGTCCGCTC
>DUVO01000173.1 GCA_012841005.1 Bacillota bacterium
ACTGGGATGAACAGGCAGAGGTCACCTGGGGTATGCGCAGCAAGGAAGAGGCCCATGACTATCGTTATTTTCCCGATCCCAACCTGGTGCCCCTGCAGATTGATCAGGAGTGGGTGGAGAGGCTCCGGGAAAGCCTCCCTGAGCTGCCCGATGCCAGGAAGCGGCGTTTTATGAAGGGATTAGGGTTACCCGAATACGACGCCGAGGTTCTGGTGGCGGCAAAGGATGTTGCCGATTACTATGAGGAAGTCCTGAAATATTTTGGGGAAGCCAAGACGGCTGCCAACTGGGTTATGGTGGAGCTTTTGGGGTTTTTGCGCAAAGAGGGACTGGATATAACCAATTGTCCCATTTCTCCGGAACACCTGGGTCAGCTCCTGACCCTGCAGGAGGAGGGCACCGTCAGCGGGAAAATGGCCAAGGACATCTTTGCCGAGATGTTCAGTACGGGACGGGATCCGGAAACAATAGTGAAGGAAAAGGGGCTTTCCCAGATTACCGATGCCAGGGTTCTGGCCGCGGTGGTGGCCAAGATTATTTCCGCCCATCCGGAATCGGTGGCCGACTACCGGGGCGGCAAGAAGAAGGCCCTTGGTTTTCTGGTGGGGCAGGTAATGAAAGAAACCCGGGGTCAAGCCAACCCCCAGCTGGTGAACAAGCTCCTTGAGGAGCAGTTGAACCGGCAGGACTGATAGAAAGGCAGTGCATCCATACTTTGCTAGTTGCCGGAAGTACCCCTCCATAGCAGGAGACACACAAGTCTACTGAACGAGCTCGGCTCGTTTGGGCAGCGACACAACTAAGACAGTGCATTTCTGGCTTCGCTTACAGTTCTCCTCGCGGAAGAAACTTGCGCTCCGGTTCCTTGTCCAGCGGGGTCGTGAGCCCATGGGACCTCCATGTCCCGCACGAAGGTTCTGGACCTCCTGTCCTCCGCCCCGCTGTCCTGCGGAACCGTCGCTGGTGCCTTTAGCCGCTCGTCGAAATGTCGCTCCGCCAGAAATGCTGTCGACATTGTTGGTGCCGAGAACCGACATGGGAGTCCAAAGAGGGACTCTCTTTTTTTATGGCAAGATACGCTGTAACTTAATCGGTGGGGTTGTTGTGGATTTGCTTCTTAGGGTAAGTGGCGCATAGTCCCAGTCCCGGGCGGAAAAAGTATAGGGAGAAACTGTTTAAGGGGGGGAGTATATGATGAACCCAGAACAGGATCTGGCCTTGCGCCGGGGAGGAAAAATTTTGCAACTCAAACGTCAGCTGGATAACCTGTACGCACAATTCCGGGATCAGCAGGTGGAAAAGGAGAAGCAGGTTCAGGAGATTTTTTGCCAGGGGAATGACTATTTGAAAAGTGCCCAGACTATGCGGGAGGCGGAAGCCCTTCTGGAACAGCTAAAATTTTATCAAATTCCGGAGCAGCGGGGGTTCTCCCGCTTGCCTTTGGACCAGGCCAGGGAAATGGCGGCAGATCTCTGGCAAAAACTGCAGCAGGAAGAGGCTGCTGCCCGGCAGGCACTGCAGAAATCCTTGCAGCAGGCGGTTTCGTCTTTACTGCAGGGCTTAGAGCTAAGCAGGGATATTGGCCGGCTGGGGCAGCTCAGCCGGCTTGCCGGAGACTGCGGGGAAAGGCTGGCACAACTGGCTGTGGAAGAACCGGGGTTTTCCCCGCAAGGAGGGGGTCCTGGTGTGGGAAGCACTTCAGAACGACCAGATCATTAATGTCCATTTATCTGACCTCTATCTTCTTTTCCGGGCTTTGATTTTTTTTGCTTTGAGTTTGGTTGCCATTCGTATAATGGGGAAGCGTACCATTGCCCAACTTTCACCCTTTGACCTGATAACCCTGATTATCATCGGTGCTGCCGTGGCCATACCCATGGAGGACGAGAAGATTCCCTTTATTCACGGTTTCATTCCCCTGGCGAGCATCACGATAATCAATTACCTGCTTCACCTTTTGATTTTAAAGAACCGGAAGATCGAAAATTTCCTCCAGGGGACTCCCAGTGTTCTCGTAGAAAATGGAGAGGTAATAGTAAAGAATCTGCGGAAAGAACGGGTTACCCTGGCGGATTTGGCGGTTCTCCTGCGGGAAAAAAATGTCCGCAATATTAACCAGGTACAGGAGGCTACCCTGGAACCTAATGGCCGCCTCAGCGTTGTCTTGAAGGAGGTGGAAGAACCGGTAACCCGCAAAGATTTGGGGTTGACTCCTTCCGGAGGATTGTTCCCCGTCCTTGTCATTGAGAATGGAGAGGTTGTCTATGATAATCTCGCCAAAAGCAGGATCAGTGTTGCCCAATTGGTAACCGAGATCCAGAAACGGGGGGTAGAGCGGCTGCAGGATGTGGCAAGGGCCACCTTGGACGAGACTGGTAATTTGACTGTGTGCAAAAAGGGAGAAAAAATAACGCGCACTTAGGAAGGGGTATCAGACTATGGCCCGGGAAACCCATGAACCACAGATCAACTGCCAGGAACTGCAGAAAAAATGTGATATTCCTCTGGAGCTGTTTTTGGAGGCCATTTCTATGGGGCTGAACGACCGGGAAATAGCGGCGGTGACAGGTCTTGAGCTGGCGGAGGTCAAAAAACTAAGGGGGGAATTGGGGGGGCTCGGCAGTTCCCTCGATCTTACCCATAAAAAGGATATCTGCCGTGATTCGGCAAGGAAGTGAGTATGCACCCCCATCCGCCAGGGGGAACTACTGTATGCCAAAGGGGTATGCAGGATGATAGGAGAGGAGGGGGCTTACTTCCTCCCCCTCCCTTTATACAATCTATCGGTTTAATGTAAAGCCTTTACCAATATCCTTCCCTAGTCTTTTAAGACGTCATAGACTACCCGGGAGACCCTGTTTATAACGTCAATACCGGCCATATTAGATGAGAGTTTGTTGGTGAAGATAGCCAGAATGTAAGTGCGTTCCGGCAGGAAGAAAACACCCACATCGTGTTCCAGTCGATCTAAGTCTCCTGTCTTATGGGCAATGGTTACATCTTCCGGCAATAAAGCAGGGAGCTTGTTCCTGAGCTGCTGTCTTTTCATAATTTCCAGCATTTTGACGGAAGCTTCCCGGCTTACCACTTTACCCTCTACCAATGACCGGAGGAGTCTGCCGATATCCCGGGGGCAGGTAAAATTATCCCGACCCTCCTTGACGGCTTCACCGTCCATCATTTTCCGCTGCAGCAGGGTGTGCTGCAGTCCTAGAGTTCGTGCAAAGTCATTTACCGTATCCATGCCGACCAAATCGATCAGTTCGTTGGTGGCGGCATTGTCGCTTTGGATAATCATGAGGGTGGCCACATCCAGGACGGTTGGTCTAAGTCCGGGATTGAGCTCAGACAATACCCCGCAGCCGCCTACCCGGTTTTCCGGCTTAATAGTTATCTCGGCGGTAAGGTTTACTTTGTCTTGCCCTGCGAGGTTAAACAAGGCGGCCAGGATAGGAATTTTAATCACACTGGCCGAGGGAAATACCCGGTCCTGGTTCACGGTAAATAGTTCGCCTGTTACAACATCTTCTAGATAAAGTCCTACTTCCCCGTCACAGTCACCTAGTATCCCAAGGATCTGTTTTTCAGGCAGCAACAAAATCACTCCTTCCTGAAAACCAATGTTCTAGAATAAAGACAATACCAGCACATAGGCAACTGTAGCTGCCACTATGGTAAGACCCAGTTTAATCATGGATTTAATATCTTTAGACCGGGCTAAGCCCATCTGTCCAAGCATATCGGCTCCTGGATAGGCAAAGGATGTCATTTGGGAACCGATGAGGAGAATTGCCGCCCATAATCCCATGGGCACACCCAGCTGTGTCAAGAAGGGATTAAACATTTTATCCATTAACACCGCCTGGGCTACGGCCGCA
>DUVO01000209.1 GCA_012841005.1 Bacillota bacterium
ATTATCAGGGACAAGGGGGTTTGTAATGCTAAAATCAGTGCTGCCCTGTTTGAAATATTGGCCGGGGCAGGCATTCCCACCCATTATGTGCGGATCGCCAGTGAACGGGAACTCATGGTAAAGAAGCTGGAAGTTCTGCCCCTTGAGTTTGTCGTCCGGAATGTCGTGGCAGGGAGCCTGGCCAGGCGCCTGGGTATCGAAGAGGGTTTCCAGCTTATTGAACCGGTGTTCGAGTATTATTACAAGCGGGATGATCTAGGGAATCCCCTCCTGACTGAATCCCATCTGCAGGTTCTGGGCCTTGTGGAGGAAAGCCAGCTTCGGACCTGTGCCATTTTGGCGCGGCAGACTAACCTGATTTTAAAGAATTATTTCGCCCGGAAAGGTCTGCTGCTGGTAGATTTTACTTTGGAATTTGGACTCGACGGTGGGGCAGTATTATTATGTGACGAGATTTCCCCCGATACCTGCCGCTTGTGGGACAGCCATACAGGGGAGAGGCTGGACAAGGACCGCTTTCGCCGGGACCTGGGTGGTGTTGAGGAAGCCTACCGGGAAGTGGTGACGAGGCTGCTGGGGGTGGGCAAATAACCCGGCAGACAAGAAAATATCGCAATAAATGTCGTACTTGTGAGGGCTGGTGCTGCCCCGAGTCATTGTCCGCATCTGTATACACTTAAAGGAGGTTTGGTCATGGCAGGTGATTGGCAGAAGGTAGGGTTAAGTCAAGGGGAATATGAGAAAATTGTCTCTTTACTAGGGCGGGAACCCAATGAAGTGGAACTGGGAATTTTCGGTGTCATGTGGTCGGAACACTGCTGCTATAAGAACTCCAAGGTCCTTTTGCGTCGTTTCCCCACCCGGGGGGAGCGGGTCCTCCAGGGTCCGGGGGAGAATGCCGGTGTGGTCGATATCGGTGACGGGTTGGCCGTTGCCCTGAAAATAGAGAGCCACAATCACCCTTCGGCGGTTGAACCCTACGAGGGTGCAGCCACGGGAATCGGCGGTATTGTACGGGATATCCTGGCTATGGGTGCCCGCCCCATCGCCTTGCTGGATTCCCTCCATTTTGGCGATCCGGCGGACGAAGAGGTGGACCGGCTTGTAAAGGGCGTCGTTGCCGGTGCTGCAGACTATGGGAATGTCCTTGGCGTCCCCACTGTCGGGGGGGAGCTGAAATTTTCCTCGGCCTATGGGGGGAATCCCCTGGTGAATGTCATGTGCGTTGGTCTTATGAAAAAAGAAGCCCTGGCCCAGGGTGTGGCTGCCGGGCCCGGTAATCCCGTCATAGTTTTCGGCGGTAAAACGGGGCGTGACGGTATTCAGGGGGCCACCTTTGCTTCGGAGGAGCTGGGAACCGGGGGTACGGGGAAGAGTAACTCTGTTCCCGCCGGTGATCCTGCTACGGAAAAGCTTTTGATCGAGGCCTGCTTGGAACTTTTGCCAACCGGTGCCGTAGTGGGGATCCAGGACCTGGGGGCAGCAGGTTTGACATCTTCCAGCTGTGAAATGGCCAGCCGGGCCGGAACGGGTATCGAACTCGATGTTGCCCTGGTGCCCCGGAGGGAAGAGGGCATGACTCCCTATGAAGTAATGCTCTCGGAATCCCAGGAACGGATGCTGGTGGTTGCCCAAAAGGGGAAGGAGGCAGTGGTCGAGGAAATTTTAAAAAAGTGGAATCTCGACTATGCAATTATAGGACACGTTATCGAGAAACCGGATCTGGTTGTAAAGGATGCCGGTGAGATTGCCGCCCGGATTCCCATCAAGGCCATAGTAGATGAAGCACCGGTTTACCAGCGGGAAGGTGTTGAGCCTGCTTACCTGGTGAAGGCCCGGGAATTTTCCCCGGCCGACCTGCCGGAGCCTGCCAATTATAATGAAACCCTATTGAAGTTGCTGGGATCCCCTAATATCGCCAGTAAGGAGTGGGTTTATAAAAAGTTTGACCACCAGACCGGGTCGGTGCTGGTAGCCCCGGGTTCCGATGCCGCTGTACTCCAGATCCCGGGGACGAAAAAGGCCATTGCCCTCACCACCGATGTCAATGGGCGTCACTGTTATCTCGACCCTTATCAGGGTGGGTTGGCAGCCGTGGCCGAAGCGGCCCGCAATCTGGTCTGTGCCGGTGCCCAGCCCCTGGCCCTCACCGACGGCCTCAATTTCGGCAGCCCGGAAAAACCCGATATTTACTGGCAGTTGGAACAGGCGGTGGAGGGGATAAGGAGTGCCTGCCAGTATCTACAAATCCCGGTGGTGAGCGGCAATGTGAGCCTGTATAACGAGACGGCCGGGCAGGCTGTATTCCCGACACCGGTGGTGGGGATGATCGGCCTGCTGGAAAATTGCGAGGAATACCTTACCCAGGGCTTTAAAGCTCCCGGCGCTCTCATTGTCCTCTTGGGAGAAACGAGGGAGGAACTGGGCGGCAGTGAATATCTTGCTGTCTGCCACGGTCTTGTGGCCGGGCGGCCGCCCCGGGTGGATTTGGAAAAAGAGAAGAGGGTCCAGTCCCTCTGCCTGGCCGCTGCCAGGGAGAAGCTGCTTCATTCGGCCCACGATTGTGCCGAAGGCGGCCTTTTAGTTACAGTGGCCGAATCCTGCCTTACTGCCACACCGGAGCCCCTGGGGGCAAAATTGGATTTTGCTTCTTCCCTTCCGGCGGTAAGCACCTTGTTTGCCGAAAGCCACGGCCGGATTGTGGTTTCCCTGCCGGAGGAGGCCCTGCCCCGCCTAAAAGAGCTGGCCGGGGAATGGGATGTTCCCCTCCAGGTTCTTGGTCGTGTTGTACCTGACAGGTTGGAAGTAAGCATCAAGGGAACCGGTGCCCGGCAGCCCTTGATAGACATTGAGGTAGCTGCCCTGGCCTTAAGATGGGGGGAAGGCAAAGTTGAAGCAGGAAACTGATAAGCCCCGGGAGGCCTGTGGGGTATTTGGGGTCTATGCTCCCGGTGGTGAGGCAGCATTGCTCACTTATATGGGCCTCTACGCCCTCCAGCACCGGGGTCAGGAGAGCGCCGGCATCACGGTAAGCGATGGGGAAAAACTGCAGCTTTATAAGGATGAGGGCTTGGTTCCCGAGGTGTTTTCTGAAAAGATCCTGGAGGGGCTTTCCGGTCCCCTGGCCATCGGCCACGTTCACTATCCCACCAGGGGAAATACCGGTTACCTTAATGCCCAGCCCCTGCTGGTCCGTTACCGGAAGGGGAGTCTGGCCCTGGCCCATAATGGCAGCCTGGTCAATTCCGCAGCCCTGCGGGCCGAGTTGGAAGAGCAAGGGTCTGTTTTCCAGACTTCTGTTGATTCCGAAGTCATTGCCAATCTCCTGGCCCGCAAAGACAGGGAAGGAATAGTATCCGCCCTGGTGGACTGCATGCAGGTCTTCCAGGGTTCCTATGCCCTGGTTTTACTGACCAGGGACCTGCTTATCGGGGCCCGGGACCCCCATGGCCTGCGCCCCTTAACCCTGGGGACCCTTCCCGGGGGCGGTTATGTCCTGGCCTCGGAAACCTGTGCCCTGGACACCATAGGGGCATCCTTCCTCCGGGATGTGGAGCCGGGGGAGGTTGTGGTTATAGAAGGGGGCCGGCTCCGCTCCCTGCAGGGGGTGAAGCCCCTTTGCCGGGCCCTCTGCTCCTTTGAGTTCATTTATTTTGCCCGGCCGGACAGTGTCATCGACGGGATGAATGTGCATCTGGCCCGGAACCGGGCGGGTCAGCGTTTGGCCCGGGAGCATCCGGTGGAGGCCGACCTGGTCATTGCTGTCCCTGATTCCGGGACTTCTGCCGCCATCGGCTATGCCCGGGCGGCCGGGATTCCCTTCGGGGAAGGGATGATCAAAAACCAGTATGTAGGCCGGACCTTTATCAGTCCCGGGCAGGAGGCCAGGGAGAAGAGGGTGCAGCTGAAATTAAATCCCATCCGCGCGGTGGTGAAAGGGAAACGGGTGGTGGTAGTAGATGATTCCATTGTGCGGGGCACTACCAGCCACCGGATCGTAAAGCTACTCCGCAAGGCAGGGGCCCGGGAAGTGCATATCAGGGTTAGTTCCCCACCGGTGGCCTCACCCTGTTACTTCGGCATCAATACTCCCACCTATGAAGAACTGGTGGGAGCCCAAAATCAAGTGGCCGCCATTGAAAAACGCATAGGGGCAGATTCCCTGGGTTTTCTCAGCCTGGAGGGGTTGGTGGAATCCATTGGTATGGCGGAAGATAGGCTGTGTCTGGCGTGTTTTACCGGAAAATACCCCGTAAAACAGGTGACAATTGACAATTGACAGTTATTTGTGTTTACAGTTGGCAGTTGGTGGGGATGGTGGGTAGAAGGAGGAGGGTGAGATGGCAGGAGAAGAACTTACCTATGCAGGGGCCGGGGTGGACATCGAGGCCGCCAACCGGGCGGTAAAA
>DUVO01000174.1 GCA_012841005.1 Bacillota bacterium
CTGGCGACGGGGGTTTCGGCGGTGGCTTCCATAGGTTTTCTGAAGCAGAAGGGAGCCGGCAGTATTAAACTGGTCTGCCTCATTGCAGCGCCGGAAGGGATCAGGGCGGTTAACGAGACCTATCCCGAAGTGGAGATCTTTGTCGGGGCCGTGGACAGGTGCTTGAACGAGCATGCCTATATTGTGCCGGGTTTAGGCGACGCAGGGGACAGGCTCTATGGTACCAAATAAGCGCCCTTCCTGGGATGATTATTTTATGGAAATTGCCGGGGTCATTGCCAAGCGATCCACCTGCCTCAGGCGGCAGGTGGGGGCTGTCCTGGTTCGGGACAAACATATCCTCGCCACCGGTTATAACGGGGCCCCGGCCGGGGTACCCCACTGCCGGGAAGTGGGATGCCTGCGGGAAAAACTGGGGGTACCGCCGGGAGAACGGCATGAACTCTGTCGTGGGCTCCATGCAGAACAGAATGCCATCATCCAAGCGGCACTGCACGGGGTTACCACAATGGGGTCGACCCTATATGTTACCTGCCAGCCCTGTATTGTCTGTACGAAGATGTTGCTCAATGCCGGTGTCAAGAGGGTCGTTTTCCAAGGCCCATACCCGGATCCCCTGGCCCGCGAGATGCTAAAGGATTCAAGCTTGATTCTGGAGCGCTATGGGAAGGGTGAGAACAGTGAAGAAAAAGGAGATTAGCCTTCCCCGCCTTGATCGCCTGCATCCTACCTTGGAGTCAACGGTCCTCAAATTGCTGGAAGAGGCGGGGGAACTGGCCCAGGCTGTGGGCAAGTTTCGGGGATTGAATGGTGAGAATGTGTCCATGTCCTCCGATGAGGTCCTGCAACTAATTACCAGGGAGCTGCTGGATGTAGCCCAGACCACCGTTTCGATGATGTTTGTTCTGGAAGAGGAGTACGATATTGACCTTACGGCCGCCATAGAACAGCACATACAGAAGCTGGTTGCCAAGGGTTATCTGGAAAAAAATGGGGCGAATTGACAGGGAAACAATCCCTGGGTTACAATTAAGGCTGTAGTAGCTCCGACATCCGGTATACGCGTAAGGGAGAGAGTTCGATGCCACAGTATATACTGGCATTCCTTTTTGCCTTCCTCATAACCTATTTGCTGACTCCTCTTGTGAAAAAAATGGCCATCCGAACAGGGGCGGTGGATATTCCCGATTCTGCCGACGAGGGCAGAAGGATCCATATCCGGCCGACTCCCCGCCTGGGTGGTTTGGCTATATATCTTGGCTTTATGCTCCCCGCCCTGACCCTCCTTCCCCGGGAAGGGGAACGCCTGTACGGGCTTTTACTGGGGGCAACGTTGATCCTTCTTTTGGGTATTGCCGATGACTACCGGAACCTGTCGCCGCGGGTAAAATTGGCGGGCCAGGTTTTGGCCGCCCTGGTCTTTATTTTTATGGGAAACAGGGTTATATGGCTATCGAATCCCTGGGCCGAGGGTGCCCATGATGCCATGTGGCATATTGGCTCCTGGTCGATACCTCTGACCCTTCTTTGGATGGTGGGGATTACCAATACCCTCAACCTGATCGACGGCCTGGATGGCCTGGCGGCAGGGGTTACGGCAATTGCCTCGGTAACCTTGCTCTTGGTCGCCCTGCAGGAAGGTCAGGTAACCATTGTTTTACTCACGGCAGCCCTGGCCGGCAGTACTCTGGGTTTTTTACCTTATAATTTTAACCCGGCCCAGATCTTTATGGGGGATACCGGTTCCCTGTTCTTAGGTTTCGTCTTAGCGGGCATTGCTGTGCAGGGAGCCCTCAAGAGTGCCACGGTAATTGCCCTGGCAGTGCCCATTCTAGCCCTGGGATTACCAATTCTCGACACTTTCCTGGCCATTGTCCGGCGTTATCATAACGGCAGCCCCATTTTCCAGGCCGACAGGCAGCACCTGCACCACCGGCTTCTTGAGCGGGGACTGAGTCAACGGCAGGCAGTATTATTCCTATATTCTATCAGCGGGGTTTTTGGTATGGGTGCCCTGGCCATTACTGAGGTCCGCGGCAGGTTTGGCCTCTTTGCCCTGGCCTTTGCCGTCCTTGCCTTCTTCCTTAACCTGCGGCGCCTGAAACAATTTGACATACGGGGTAAGAACCTCAAGGGCTGAGAAATTCTTAAGCTGCAAGGGCAAAAGGCCCTTGTTTTTGGTGCGCCCGGCATGGGCGCTGTCTCTAGGGTGAAAGTCCCGAGCGGTGAAGGTAGCAGTAGCCGTTAGCTTAAGGCAAGGGTGTCTGCGGCGACGCAGAATCTGAAGGAAGCCAGCGGAAA
>DUVO01000222.1 GCA_012841005.1 Bacillota bacterium
ATCCTGAAGAGCACGACGGTACTGAACCCGCCGTTCAAACTCGGTGATTCCCAATCTTGTCTCATCAAAGATGCCGAAGTCAACACTGCCGCCCCGGGGCAAACCTTCCATGGCAAGACTATTCCTCACCTTATATACTTCTGCCTCCGGGACCAGGAGGCTTGTACCATCGGCGGCCAATTGATAAGAAACGTTCATTTCTTCCAATCGGCTTGTAATCTCCCCGGCATCTTCCGGCGTCAAGTTAGCAAAAAGCACTTCATACCGGGGTTTGGTGACCTGCACCAGGACCAGTATTAGCACCAGGCTTCCCACCAGGGCAAGAGCCAGCTTAATTCTCAAGCTCCGGTCCATATTTCCCCAAAATTGACTTATTTGCTCCTTGACCTCTGGCAGGCTTGCCATTTGCTCCACCCCATAAACGTTACTATAAGTATTGAGTGCATACTCCCCGCTCTAGACTTGCATCCGCATTAATTCCTGGTAAGCTTCCACAACCTTGTTCCGCACCTGGAGAGTCATCTGCAATGCCAAAGCAGCCTTTTCCCCGGCCAGGATTACCTGGTGGAGGTCTTCTATCTTTCCCTCCACAAAGGCCTTATTTGCTGCTTCAGCCTCATCCTGAAGCCGGTCAACTTCCCGGAGAGCACCCCGTAAAAGATCACCGAAATTCAGCTCTTGTTCCTTGACAGCTCCCGAACCGGAACCGGCGGTCGGGACAAATCCTGGCCAGGGGTTGATCCGATTATTTGTGATCTCCATCAGGTCCCCCTCCTAACGGCCGATTTCCAGTGCTAAGCTGGCCATTGTTTTAGCAGCATTAAAAGCTGTTACATTGGCCTCATAAGCCCTGCTGGCTGCAATCAGATCGGTCATTTCCATAACCACATTTACATTGGGATAGGCCACATAGCCGTCCTCCCCTGCATCAGGATGTTCGGGGTCATAGACCAACCTAGGTGGTGCCGGATCCTTTACAATGCCGACGACTCTGACCCCGCCGCCTTCATTTCTTTGCCATCCGGCCAGGAAGGCAGGAAAATGAGCTGCTGTATCCCTGGAGCCAAAGAGTGGAACCTGGCGTTGGTAGGGTCCACCGTCCCGGGTTCGAGTCGTATTGACATTGGCCAGATTATTGGCGATCAGGTCCATGCGCAGCCGTTGGGATGTCATCCCGGAAGCACTGATGTTAAAACTGGAAAAGAAACCCACCTTTACCGCCTCCCCTCGCTGATTACCATCCTCAAGTTTGCCAGGTATTGGGATACCTGTCTGGCCAGGCCCTGGTAATACAGGGTATTCTTGGCCAGCTCTGCCATCTCCACCTCAATGTCCACGTTGTTGCCGTCATTTCTGGCGGTACTTTCCTGGACAACGGGGGTCACAGGACCGACAGGTCGAGAATTAATTGCAATATGTTGCGGGTGTGTCACCTTCCCTGCAAGGGCCCTCTTAATTTGAGTGCTGAACGCAATATCTTTCCGTTTATAACCTGGAGTTTCTGCATTGGCAATATTATCCGATAACAGCCGCTGGCGATAACTGGCCACATCAAGGGCCTGTTCCAACAGGTGCAAAGAACTTCTCCTTACCATGCTTCCCCCTCCCCTCCCTATCAAATTCCCTTTTGTCTATGTACCTCCGGCGCTACCGAAACAAACTCAGGTAACTGGTTTGCCTTCCATTTTCCTCCCTTTGCAAGGCGACGGATAAATAATAAACCCCGGAGAACCCAATAGTTGACCGGGGGTCCAAATCCCCGGCAGCCCGGCCGTCTTGTAAACAAGACCCAATGGCTTTGCGTCCCCAAGTCACCTCGGGTTTGCCCCTTCAGGGATTGCATCCTTATTTATCCAATGGAAACAGGCAAAAGTATCCATTACATATTTTATCATAGTTCTACATGTCCTGGTAAATTCCTACCAGACCTGAAAAAAATTACTTAGAATTCTGTATTTTTTTCTCAAAAAATTGTTTCAAGTGAAAAAAAACTATAGGAAAACCCTATAGTTACCAGGCAGTTATATTTCGTAGCAAATATTACCATTAACAGTAATTGAAAAGTAAATTTGCTCAAAAAGATGCGCTGTCAAAAGCCAGGAAAAGATCTTCTGGTAACCGTTGGGTGATCCTATAGTTATGGGCTAGGCGCCAAGATTCTTAGTCTTATTAACCTTCTACCTGATTTTTTTCAATTCCTCCAGGAGGCGATCATTTAGTACCCTGATATAAGTCCCCTTCATTCCCAGGGAACGGGACTCAATTACCCCTGCACTCTCAAACTTCCGGAGGGCATTTACAATTACGGAACGAGTAATACCTACACGGTCGGCAATTTTGCTGGCCACCAGCAACCCTTCTTCACCCTGAAGCTCTTCGAAGATGTGAACAACTGCTTCCAGTTCGGAATAGGAGAGGGTGCCAATAGCAATTTGGACAGCCGCTTTCTTCCGGGCTTCCTCCTCTAGCTCCTCCGACTTGGATCTGATAATTTCCATCCCTACAACGGTGGCACTGTACTCGGCCAACACCAGATCATCCTCAGTGAATTCCCCTTCAAACTTGGCCAGTATTAGGGTACCAAGGCGATCCCCAGCGCCATTAATGGGAACTATGGTAAGCATTTGGTGGGGGAACAGGCACTCGATACCACCATCAAATACACACTGCCCCGCCTGTTTAATATTGGCACTGGTTTCAATGACCTTCAACAGGTATTCATTGTACTCGGCGGGAAATTTCCCCTCCTTGATAATATCCTCCTGCATCACGTCACACTCATACCCATCCACCAGGGCATAGCCCAGGATCTTTCCCTTACGGCTGGCAACATAGACGTTACCATTGATCAGTTCACTGAGGACATTACAAATTTCCTCAAACTCCACCGGATATCCAGCACTTTTCTGCAGTAGTTTGTTGACACGACGGGTTTTTTCTAACAAGCTCATTATTTCTTCCTCCCTACGCGTTATAAAATATAGCGACTAAGATCCTGATCCTTTACGACCGCCCCCAACTGCTGTTTCACATAGGCAGCATTTATCTCTAAAGTATCTTGCCCTAACTCCGGAGCAAAAAAGGATATCTCCTCAAGGAGTCGCTCCATAATGGTATGGAGACGACGGGCACCAATATTCTCAGTCTGCTCATTGATCTGTGTTGCTACGGCGGCAATTTCATCTATAGCATCTGCCGTAAAATGGAGTTTTATTCCTTCTGTTTCCAACAATGCCTGATATTGTTTCAACAGGGCATTTTCCGGCTTGGTTAAAATCTGTTTAAAATCATCCCTGGTGAGACTATCTAACTCAACCCGCAGGGGAAAACGCCCCTGCAGCTCAGGAATAAGGTCAGACGGTTTAGAGACATGGAAGGCCCCTGCTGCGATAAAAAGTATATGGTCAGTCTTTACCGGTCCGTATTTTGTAACGACGGTACAGCCCTCCACTATAGGCAGGATGTCCCTCTGCACACCTTCCCGGGAAACATCTGGTCCGGAACCAATCTCTTTTCCGGCAATTTTATCAATCTCGTCCAGGAAAACTATCCCCATTTCCTCAGTCCGCCTGATGGCTTCAGCAGTAACCTCATCCATATCAATCATTTTTGCCGCTTCTTCTTGAATCAACAACCGGCGGGCGACCTTTACCGATACACGACGTTTCTTTTTCCTTTTTGGTAACATCCCTCCCAATAGTTCATGAAAATTAACTCCTATTTCCTCACCGGTGCCGGAAAATAGTTCTACAAAGGGAAGACTGTTGTCTTCCACCTCAATTTCAACCAATTCTTCTTCCAATTCACCCCTTTGCAGGCGCTGGGACAGTATTTCCCTCCTTTGACGGGCTTGGGCCAGCTTTTCTTCATACTCCTCGTCCCTGCTCCCTTCCGCATCTGGTTGCACCTTGCCGGCAATTCCCAATAAAGCACCAAAGGGATTGCTTACGGCAGAAGCCTGTCTGGGAAGGGGGGATAAGAGGTTGAGAAGACGTTCTGTAGCATGTTTTTCCGCTTCCTTCTCCACCGCAGCCATTCTTTCCTGTCTGACCATTCGGACCGATGTTTCGACCAGTTCACGGATTATTGCCTCCACATCCCGACCTACATATCCAACTTCAGTAAACTTGGTAGCCTCCACTTTAACAAAGGGGGCATTGACCATCCGGGCCAGACGCCGGGCAATTTCCGTCTTCCCTACTCCCGTCGGTCCAATCAATAAAATATTCTTGGGAACTACCTCTTCCCGCAACTCCTCCGACAACCTGCTGCGCCGGTAGCGATTCCGTAAGGCTATTGCCACTGCCCGTTTGGCCTTATCCTGACCGATAATATATTTATCAAGATAGGCAACTATTTTTCTCGGGGTTAGGTCTTCCAATTCCACCACTCCCTACAGTTCTTCCAAGGTGATCCGGTCATTGGTATAAACACAAATCTCACTGGCTATCTTCAGGGCAGTGCGGGCTATCTCCGGAGCCTCCAGCCTGGTATGTTCCAACAAAGCCCTGGCCGCCGCCAGGGCATATGGCCCCCCGGAACCGATGGCCACCGCACCCCGATCCGGTTCGATCACCTCACCGCTTCCCGATAGGACCAGTAAATGCTCCTGGTCGGCAACGATGAGCATCGCCTCAAGGCGGCGCAATACCTTATCTAAACGCCATTCCTTTGCCATCTCAACGGCAGCCCGGACCAGGTTACCCTGGAATTCTTCCAGTTTCCCCTCAAATTTTTCAAAAAGGGACATAGCATCGGCTACGGAACCAGCAAAACCAGCCAGCACCCTGCCATTATAAAGACGCCTGATCTTTTTGGCGCTCTGTTTCATTATTATTCTATCACCAAAAGTTATCTGGCCATCTCCGGCCATGGCAATCTTTCCATTGCGCTGTACGGCCAGTATGGTAGTTGCGTGCAAAGACTCCCCACTCCTTCCCCAAAAACTTTCCCCTCAAGCCCTCGGATGGGTGCTCTGATAAACGGTCCGCAAGCGTTGCCGGGAAACATGAGTGTAGATCTGGGTTGTTGCTATGTTCACATGGCCCAGCAATTCCTGCACAACCCTGAGGTCCGCCCCCGCCTCCAAAAGATGAGTGGCGAAAGAATGCCTGATGCTGTGGGGACTGAGGCCCTTGGCCAGGGCCAATTTCTCAACATATTTATCCAGAACCCGCCTGACACTGCGTACTGAAAGACCCTTACCCCAGCGGTTTAAGAAAACTATGTCAGTTGCACCGGAATCTTTATCCTGGGACAACAGCTGTCGTCGCCCCTGGTGAAGATAGCGATTTAAGGCTTCCCTGGCCTTACTGCCCAGGGGAACCAGCCTCTCTTTTCTCCCTTTACCCACAATCCTTACTTCACCCCGGGATAAATCAAGGTCTTGTAACCGGAGATTGGTAACTTCGCTGACCCTGAGCCCCGCAGCGTATAGAACCTCCAAAAGGGCCCTATCCCTCTGCCCCAGGGGAGTATTGGCCGGTGGAGCTGCCAATAAGGCTTCGATTTCCTGCCTGTACAGGAAGCGGGGCAGTTTCCGGCCCTGCTTGGGAGTGCCAACTTCTGCCGCGGGATTGTGACTCAAGCTGCCTTCCCGTTGCAAAAAATAAAAAAAGGAACGCAAAGCAGCAAGCTTGCGGGCCATAGAAGTACGGCCATATCCCTGCTGGACCAGAAAGGCCAGATAGCCACGGATGGCCAGATTGTCTACCTGGAGCCAATCCTCCTCCTGCTGTTTCTGGAAAAAATCGAAAAACTGTAAGATATCCTTGCGATAGGCAGTTATCGTGTGTTCGGAATAATTTCTCTCTCCCCTGAGATAGTCACAAAAACTGTCAACCTGCTCCCTCACCAGCTACACCCTCTTTTACCAAAAGGCGGGATGCAGTTTCATATTATTATACACAATAATTATATTAACACAAAGGAAGGAATTTGACAACTCTAAATTTCCAAATTTTTGGAAAAGACTCCAAGGGAGGCAAGAGCCCTTTCTGCCAGGGCCCGATTCCGCTCCCGGCGGTTCTTAATTGTAATCTGCAGGGGAGGAAAGAGACCAAAATTAATATTCATCGGTTGGAAGTTCTGCGGATTGGCAGTTGTGATATAGTTGGCAAGGGCCCCATGGGCTGTTTCCAGCGGGAAGGTCAGGGGCTTTTGCCCTTTGGCCATCCTGGCTGCATTAATTCCCGCGACCAAACCGGAAGCCGCCGATTCAACATATCCTTCGACCCCGGTTATTTGTCCGGCAAAAAATAACATTTCGTCCCCCCTGTACTGGTAGGTGTTTCTCAGAACCCTAGGGGCAGAAATAAAGGTATTACGGTGCATGACCCCATACCGGACAAACTCAGCCTGTTCCAAACCGGGTATAAGGCTGAAGATCCGCTTTTGTTCCCCCCACTTCAACCGGGTTTGAAAACCAACCATATTGTAGAGGGTACCCTCCCGGTTGTCCTGCCGCAACTGGACAACGGCGTAGGGGTGTTTTCCGGTCCGGGGATCCTTGAGCCCAACGGGTTTTAAGGGACCATAGCGCAGTGTGTCACGCCCCCGGCGGGCCAATTCTTCAACCGGCATACAGCCTTCAAAAAACCTTTTCTCTTCAAAGTCCTTCCCTTCATATACCTCACCGGCAACCAGAGCTTCCCATAAGCGTTCATACTCTTCCCGGGTCAGGGGGCAGTTAATATATGCTTCTTCTTCCCCCTTCCCGTACCGGGAAGCCCGGAAAATCACGTCCTTGTCCAAAGATTCCAGGGTAACTATGGGAGCCGCCGCATCGTAAAAATACAGGTGGTCCTCCCCGGTAAGGGTTTTAATATCTTCGGTCAAGTCTTCCGTTGTCAAGGGCCCGGTTGCGATGACTACCGGCTGTTCCCGCGGCGGTATCGCCGTTACTTCGCCAATTTCGACCGTCACCAGGGGGTGGTTGCGAACCCGCTCTGTAACACAGGCGGCAAATCCCTGTCGATCTACGGCCAGAGCACCACCGGCGGGAACCTGCTCTTTATCGGCACATTCCATAATGACGGAACCCAACCGCCGCATCTCTTCCTTCAAGAGTCCCACAGCATTTTCCAGGGCCTGGGCCCGGAAGGAATTACTGCAGACCAATTCGGCAAAGGCTCCGGTATGGTGGGCGGGAGTCATACGTTTTGGCCGCATTTCCCACAATGTTACCCTGACACCCCGGCGGGCAGCCTGCCAGGCAGCCTCCGACCCGGCCAGGCCACCTCCGACAATTATTATTTCCGGTTGCATAACTTCTGTCAACCCCCTTCCCTGCCACTTTCCCGGGGAGATTCTTTATAATCACAATCTTTATTGCTGCATTTGTAATATAACTCCTTCCCCCGGGTACTCTTTTCCACCAGGAGGCTCTGGCACTTGGGACATTGCCTGGCCACCGGTTTATCCCACAGGACAAAATCACAATCGGGATAATTGCTGCAACCATAAAATTTACGCCCCCGACCCTTTTTACCCTGCCGGACTACAAGCTCTCTGCCACAGCGGGGACATTTCACCCCTATCTCCTCCAAAATTGGCTTCGTAAACCGGCATTCGGGAAACCCCGGACAGGCCAGGAACTTTCCGTACCGGCCGGTTTTTACAACCAGGTTGCGGCCGCAAACCTCGCAGATTTCATCGGTAACCTCCTCCTCAATTGTTACCTCTTCTATTTTTTCCCTGGCTACATCTAACTCAGCAGCAAAGGGACGGTAAAAATAGTCTATGACCTGACGCCAATCGACCTTACCCTCCTCAATAGAATCCAGATAATTCTCCAGGTTGGCAGTAAATTCCACATCGATTATTTCGGGGAAAAACTCGGTCAAGAGATCTGTTACGATAAAACCCAATTCGGTGGGAACAAACCGCCGCTCCTCCATAGTTACATAGCCCCGCTGTAAAATTGTACTGACAATGGGAGCGTAAGTGCTGGGACGCCCAATTCCCTGTTCTTCCAGGGTCTTGACCAGAGAAGCCTCACTATAGCGGGGAGGGGGCTGGGTAAAATGCTGTTTCGGCTCCAATTCCAGTAATTTAAGCTCCTGCCCTTCCACCAGTTCCGGCAGCCCTTCCTCTTCCTCCTGGTTGTTATCCTTACTGTCATCATAAACTTTCAGAAAACCGGGAAAAACCAGGGTGGAACCGGTGGCCCGGAAAAGATAGTTTCCTCCTTTTATATCGGCTGAAACAGTGTTGTATTGGACCGGCGCCATCTGGCTGGCAACAAAACGCTGCCAGATCAACCGGTAGAGTTTATACTGATCCGGTTTTAAAAAGAGACGTACCGCTTCCGGCGTTCTTTCCACACTGGTAGGACGGATAGCTTCATGGGCATCCTGCACCCTGCCGGTCTTACCGGGAACAGTTTTCTGGCCGGCCCAGTACCGGGGGCCCAGCTCCTTTTCAATATAGGCCTTGGCCTGCTGCCGGGCAAGTTCTGAAACCCGGGTAGAATCGGTGCGGATATAAGTAACAAGCCCCACGGTGCCTTCTTTCCCCAAGTCCAATCCTTCATACAATTGCTGGGCCAGCACCATGGTTTTTTTCACACTGAAACCCAATTTTCGCGCAGCTTCCTGTTGAAGGCTGCTGGTTGTAAAGGGACGGGGAGGGTTCTTTTTCCGTTCCTTGCGGGTGATACCAACTACACCGAAGGTAGAGCCTTTAAGTTCTGTGACCAGTCGCCGGGTTTCAGCTTCGTTTTTTAAGGGCACCTTTTCTTCTACAGTACCGTAGAATTTAGCCCTGAAGGTGTCCTCAGCTTCCGGTTCCTGTAAAAGGGCAGATAAGCTCCAATACTCCTCGGGGACAAAGGCAGCAATTTCCCGCTCCCGATCACAAATCAGCCGGACGGCCACCGACTGTACCCTGCCGGCACTCAAACCTTTTTTTACCTTTTGCCAGAGCAGAGGACTCAATTTATATCCTACCAGGCGATCAAGGATCCTCCTGGCCTGCTGGGCATTGACCCGGTTGAGATCAATTGGGCGGGGCTTTTTAATGGCTTTCTGCACAGCTTCCTTGGTAATTTCATTGAATTCAATCCGGCACCGTTCACTGGGTTTTATTCCCAAGGCTTCACTCAAGTGCCAGGCAATGGCTTCTCCCTCCCGGTCAGGGTCAGAGGCAAGGTAGACCTTAGGCGCCCTTTTGGCCATCTGTCTCAACTCTTGCAGCACCGGTCCCTTCCCCCGAATGGTGATATACTTGGGTTCGAAGCCCTTCTCAATGTCAACCCCAAACTGGCTGCGGGGTAAATCGCGAACATGGCCCATGGAAGCATGAACCTGGTAGCGGTTACTGAGAAATTTTTTTATTGTCTTAGCTTTAGCCGGTGATTCTACTATTACCAGAGACTTAGCCACAGTTTCACCTCCACCAGCACCAACTTTTTACTGCTCTCCTTTACTACCCAAACTCTAACAGAAGTTAATCCGGGTATCAAAAGAAATATTCCCGGGACTTACCCGGACTTGACAAACAACTTCCCCGGCAGCTGCTGTACACAGCCCTTCAATTCCAGCATCAATAAAATCGAAACAACCTGCTGGGGTGCCAGCCGGGTAGCCCTGATTATTTCATCAATATGTAAATGCCGGTCTTGAAATACCGTTAACACCTTTTTTTCCTCACTGCTTAAGTTTACGGTTTCGGCCCCGCTGCCACCTTGCTCCACCGGCACCTTGAGTTCAGCGGCAATCTCCTGTGCCCCTTGCACTAAACGGGCCCCCTGGCTGATCAGGTAATTCGTTCCCTTGCTGTAGGGACTGTTAATATTTCCGGGTACGGCGAAAACATCCCGCCCCTGTTCCAGGGCCCAATCTACGGTAATCAAAGAACCACTGGTGGCAGTCGCTTCCACCACCAGTACTCCCTGGGAAAGGCCGCTGATGATACGGTTCCGGACGGGAAAATGTCCCGCCTCCGGGGGCGTACCCAGGGGAAATTCCGTTACCACTGCCCCCTCCCGGGCGATCTTTGCCATAAGAGTACGATTTTCCGGTGGATAAACATAATCAAGACCACAGCCAAGGACAGCAATGGTACGCCCCCCGGCAGCCAAACAGCCCCGATGGGCACAAGTATCAATCCCCCGGGCCATACCGCTGATGACGGTGAAACCCAGCTCAGCCAGCTCCCGCCCGAAACGTTCCGCTGTGGCCCGCCCGTAGGGTGTTGCCCTGCGGCTCCCCACCACGGCAATGCTGCGGGAATCCCGGGGCTTAAGCTGCCCGAGGATATACAACACTGGTGGGGGATCGATAATATCCTTTAAGTTATTTGGGTAATCAGCATCCAAAAGGGTTATCAGGGAAATGCCCCGCTCCTGCAATGCCTTTAACCTGGGCTCCGGATCAAAATTGACCCTGAACTCTACAAATTCTTTCCTTATCCGGGCCGGTAGAATCGTCTGTAAATCCGCCGGCTTACATTCCCAAATATTCTGGACGGAACCATACTCCTCCAGCAGTTTATAGAACCTGCGTACCCCTATTCCCGGTGCCAGTGAGAGAGCCCACCAGTACAGCCGTTCCGCTTCCATGATTTCACCCCTCCAGGTTCAGAACAGTCGTATCTATTCTACCACCCATTTATTACAAAATTATTACTATCCTGGAAAAACAATACGACAAAGGCACAACCCTCTTAACCTATGCCTCTTATCTAATTTGCTGTGGTAATTATAATTCCTCCTCCGGTTTCACTAAAATACCTTCTTACGGGCCAGATATGACAAAACCGGTTTTAGTGATTGCCTGTTTTCCAGTACCGGAGCAAAGAGATCGCCAACCCCATTGACCCGCAGGATTGCCGTCTCTATGTTATAGGGCCGCGGGGTGAAATTTACTACCTCTTCCCAGGTCAGGGGAACAGATACGGGGGCACCCGGTAAAGGGCGCGGGCTGTAAGGAGCGCAGATAGTCTGGCCCCGGGCATTTTGCAGATAATCAATATATACCTTCCCCTCCCGCTGCCTGACAGAACGGTTTGTAGTAGCAATCCGGGGCAGAGCAGCAACGACCAGAGAAGCGATAAAGGCTGCTGTTTTACGGACTGTTTCATAGGGGTAGACAGCCTCCAGGGGTACGTAAATATGCATACCCGTCGCTCCCGATGTTTTCGGATAACCTTCTAACCCAAGCTTCCAGAGGATTTCCCGCAGAGTTAAGGCAATTTCCCCCACAGCGGCAGAACTGCCGGGACGGGAAGGGTCCAAATCAAAAATCAAAAAATCAGGGTTATTTACCTGCTGGATAGAAGAAAGCCAGGGGTGGTATTCAAGACAGGCCAGATTCCCCAACCACACCAAGGTCTCCAGGTTATTGCAGAGGATGTAATCAATGGTACGCTCCGGTTCCCCGCTCTCCCAGGTAAAGGTTTCTACCCAGTCGGGGGTATGGTACGGGGCATTTTTTTGGTAAAAGGATTTCCCGCAAATTCCATCGGGCCAGCGGGTAACCACAAGAGGACGCTGGCAGAGATGCGGCCCCATATAAGGATATACAGCCAGCAGATATTTGATCAGTGCCGCCTTTGTGTAACCTGCCTCCGGCCACAGGACCTTTTGCAAGTTGGTCAGCCGCACCTGTCGGCCATTGATGGTAACAACCTGCTCCCCGGTGGTCATGGTAACCTCCTTGCCGTCAAGCTTCACGATGTTTTCCGACGCCGCTTTTTCCCCCCGGCTGCCTTTTCCCCGGTAGCCTGGGTTTTTTGGGCAAGCTTGATGCTCTCTTCCAGCGCGGCCATTAAATCGACGACCTTGCCCGGGGGCGCCGGTTCTACCCCTACAACATCTTCCCCCTCAGCTTTTGCCTCTATAACCTCAAGCAGGGCCCGGCGGTATTCGTCGGTATACTTTTCCGGGGCAAAGGGAGCACTAAGATTTTCGATGAGACTGCGGGCCATCTGGATCTCCTTCTCGTGGACCTCCGGTTGTTGGGGCAGCTTGAGCTCGGCCGGTGAACGTATTTCATCGGCCCAGAACATTGTTTCCAGGACCAGACAGCCCTCCCGTGCCCTTACGGCCGCTAAAGACTCCTTGTCCCGGATCACAATCTTGGCCACTGCCACCCGTCCTGCCCCTTCCATGGCCTGGAGCAAAAGGGCATAGGCCTTTTGCCCCCCGTCGGCCGGTTCCAAATAATAGGTCCGGTCATAGTACACCGGGTCTATTTCCGTAATGGAAACAAAATCTAGGATGTCGATGCTCTTTGTTGTTTTAACCGGGATTCGCTCTAGATCTTCTTCCCTGATGATCACAAATCGTCCCTTTTCGTATTCATATCCCCGGACAATTTCCTCCTGGGAAACTTCCCGCTCGCAGGTGGGACAGTGCTTCTGGTATTTAATAGGGGTCAAGCATGGCTCATGGAGAAACCGGAATTTTAGCCCCTTGTTCTCTGTCGCGGCGAAGAGCCGAACCGGTATATTAACCAATCCGAAACTGATGGCACCCTTCCAGAGGGGACGCACAAAAAATCACCCTTTCAGTATTCACCCTTGCCATCACCGGTTCTATCGTCCAAAACATGGTAAAGCCTGCATATTTCTTGCTCCCGAGAAGGCAGAGAAGAATGCCAGGGTAAGCCAAAGGTTTCGACCTTCTCCCCATAATGCCTTTCCCGGCTGAACTTCCCTCTATTCCTATTCCCGAACATTCCCCTAACCACCTTTCACCATCTTAACCATAGGATTAAACCAAAGGGCAACCCTTTATGCACCCCCGGGAAAAGGAGAAGGAAACAGGGTGAAAAAACATCCCTGTCTCCTGTCCGAAATCTGCAGCTTCCCTGTTATTCCTGTAAAGGAGGCCAGGCTAAAATCTAGCCTTCCTTCTCTATGGCCAACAAAAAAGGGGGATTATTCCTCTGGTTGAGAAACCGGTAGACTAAAACCCGATAATCCCTCTGGGGCAGGCTTGAACAGTAGTTTATCACTGCCTCACCTTCCCTTGCCCCTCCCGGATGTCCCGTATATATCACCAAGGTCATCAACCCACCGGGACGCAGGAGGTTCAGGCCCCTTTCCACGGCGGCCAGGGTGGTATCCGGGCGGGTAACGACAGAATGATCCCCACCGGGCAAATAGCCCAGATTAAACATAATGGCCCCTATGGGCCCTTCAACGTAGGTGGCCATTTCCTCATGACCCTTATTAAGAAGAATTACCCGCCGGCTGAGTCCTTCCTTCTCCAAACGCTCCCTCACCCGTTTTATGGCCTTCTCCTGAATATCAAAGGCCCACACCCGCCCCTCTTTCTCCACCAAACGGGCCAGGAAAATCGTGTCATGACCATTACCGGCTGTGGCATCCACCGCCCGCTCCCCCGGTCCCAGTACTTTTCTGATTAATTCGTGGGCATAACTTAAGCTTTTTATCAGCACCGCCATAGCTCCACCCCCAGGCTCTATTTCCCAGGCATTGTTATCAGGTTTCATCCCGGGCAATAAACAATGCCTTTCCTTCTGCCAGGAGTTGCCCTTTTTTATCCTTTATCTCACCCCTGGCTTTAATCCTTTTTCCCCGGCGGTCCTCAATCCAACCCGTGACTATTAATTCCACCCCGGTGGAGGCCGGCTTCCGAAACCTAACTTCCATCTTTGCCGTAACCCCGATAGCCCCCGACTCCTGGACAGCCTTGGCCATGCCCTCATCCAGGAGGGTACATAAAATACCGCCGTGTACAATCCCCGGGTACCCCTGATACCACTCGGCTCCCGTCCAGGAAGCGGTGACGGTTCCGTCGCTGTCCGTTACAAACTCCAAGCCCAAAGACCGGGGATTGTCCAGACCACAGGCAAAACAGCCGGAATAATCCTTGTCCCGCATCGAATGACCTCCTCCCATTAACTTCAACTTTATTATCTTAACAATAACATAATAGACGCCCATGACAGTACCCAACACCAGCAGAGGTATGAAAAATTATTATCCAACACTTCTGGCTTCGCTTTCTGTTCTCCTCGCAGAGGGAACTTACGCTCCGGTTCCTTGTCCAGCGGGGTCGTGAGCCCATTGGCCCTCCATGTCCCACACGAAGGCTCCGGACCTCCTGTCCTCCGCCCCGCTGTCCTGCGGAACCGTCGCGAGTTTCTTCGCCACTCGTCGCCATGTCGCTCCGCCAGAAGTGTTGTTTAAGCTGCGGGCAAAGGATGAACAACTGGACTAAAGGTCTCCACTTACCAATTCACCTCCCACATCTAGGGATATGGGAGGTGGATTAGTAATCAGCCAAGGATCCTTTGTCTTAGATCCCAGTCGTCCCAGACATGCTGGTATATACTCCGGTACAGTTTGTAAAATTCCCGGTACCGCCTGGTTTTTTCCAGGTCCGGTACAAAACGGCGGTTCACCTTTACCGATTCCCGGGCGGCTTCTTCCAGGTTATCGTAGAGGCCGGCCACAACCCCCGCCGTGAGGGCTGCCCCTTTGGCGCCGAATTCCGAACCCTCAGGGACCAACATCGGGTAACCCGTCATGTCAGCGAAGAGCTGGCACCAGAAATCACTCTTGGCACCGCCCCCGGAAATCTTAACTTCCTTTATCTCCACAGGGATATTCTCATAGCAGTCCACCATGGCATACCCTACTCCCTCATAGACCGCCCGAACCAGGTGATCCCTGGCATGATCCATGGAAATGCCAAAGAACTGGGCCCGGGCCGTTGGTTTCACAAAGGGTGCCCGTTCTCCCCCGGGACTGAGATAGGGATGATAAATTACCCCCCCTGCCCCAGGCTCCAGCTGGGAGATATGTTCTTCAATAACAGTATAAAAATCAACACCCCGCACTTCTGCCTCTTCCTCGTAGGGCTTACCCACCTGTTCCAGGATCCAATCCAAATTGGGCGTACCCATCATCACTCCCATGGCCCGCATCCACCTGTCGGGCAAGCCATGACAGAGGGTAAAGCCCACATTCATGGGCTCAATATGGGGCCCATCCATGGTAACCTCATTGAAGCAGGTGGTGCCAATGATGGAGCAGGCATCTCCCGGCTTCACGGCACCGACACCAATGGCAGAGGCAATGACATCAAAGGGGGCACCCACCACCGGGATGCCTGCAGGCAATCCCGTCTCCTGGGCCCCTTCCTTGCTCAGGGGAGCATAGTTTTCCAGGGCGGTTTTTACCGGGGGAAGGAGGGAACGATATTTACTGATGCCGTAAAGCTCCAGGAGTTCATCGGAGTATTTTCGGGCGGCAATATCAAAATGGGGGACAGTGGCATCAGTCTCATCGGTTGTAACCTCGCTCGTCATTTTTAGCTTGATCCAGTCTTTGCAGTAAAGGGCCCATCTTGCCCTGGCCAGGGTATCGGGTTCATTTTCATCCAACCAGCGGATAATTGCCCCCTGGACACCGGGAAAGAGAGTGGTGCCCAAAATGGGATATGCCTTTTCGACAGTGCCGTCTTTCTGCCACTGGCTGATCAAATCACCGGCCCGCCCGTCCGACCACAAAACCGCCGGCCGCAAGGGTCGACCAGCCCCATCGACCAACCAGCATCCGTCGCCCTGGCCTGTAATACCCACAGCCACAATGTCTTCCGGCTTGGCCCGCCCTTCTGCCAGTACACCCCAGATGGTTTTTACCACTGCCTGCCAGACCTCATCCATATCCTGTTCATTCCAGCCCGGCCGCGAGGTGGCCACCACCGTCTTTTGCCTGCTGACGGCCACTTCGTTCCCTTCCCGATCAAAGAGAACACTTTTGACCATAGATGTACCTGCATCAATCCCCAGGATATACTCAGACATTTTCAGACCTCCTTTACCAGAATGGCACGCCTACCAATCCCTTCCCTGAATGCTACTTTTTCTCCTGGCCGTACCCCTTGAAGAGTTCAAAGAGTTCCTGGATGTTTTCCTCCGGCACCATGGTGGGTTCCCCGATGCTG
>DUVO01000106.1 GCA_012841005.1 Bacillota bacterium
GACAGTACCCGCCACAATAACCACAGAGTATACAACGTTCCGGCAAAACTTCCATTCGCCCCCGGCGCAATACTAAGGCCTTCTGGGGACAGTGCTCGGCGCATGTCCCGCAACCTTCACACCATTCGGCAATATGCACCTGCCGCTTTTTACTTATGACCACAGCTTCGGCCAAATCGGGGCTAATAGTCTCACCTGAAAATAAAGCTACATTATATTCTATTTCCTCTACCGTCTGCATCCCAACCGCAACCGAATGGATCCAGGGAAAATTAAGAACATAATTAAAGGCTTCCTGCCTCTCCCGAAGAAGATTTCCCCCTCCCAGGGGTTTCATCCCGTATATACCCTTTCCCCTTTCGTAGGCGGTTTTTACAGCGGCTTCCATCTCCTCTTTTCCGCCATCGACAACCCCCAAACCGCGGCAGTTTACTATGGGGTGAATAACGTCGATCTCGGACATAGCAGCCGCTGCGGCCGTTACCTCCATCGTATGGGTCGAGACCCCTACCGCCCTTACCTTTCCCTGAGCCTTTGCTTTTAAAAGGTACTCCAGGGCAGGTCTGTGGCCCTTTAGTGTAAGCCGGGATTCCTGCTCATGGAGAAGAAACAAATCGATAACATCGCGGTTTAAAGCCCGCCGGGCTTTTTCCAAACTGGCCCGCATCCCTTCGGTGCTATAAGCGTAGGACTTCGTTGCCACAACAACTTCTCCCGGCCACCGGTCTAACGCCCACCTGATGTGGGGATAATTTTCATAGAACTCGGCGGTATCGATAAAGTTTACTCCCCGGGTAAACGCCTGCAATAGCAGTTCCCCTGCCTCTCTACAGGATAGGTCCCCCTGCAGAGGGCTCAAGGAAAGGCTGCCGAAACAGAGGAGGGAAACCATAATACCAGTATCCCCCAAGGGACGTAATTCCATAACGTAACACCTCTTTGATATCAATATAACTCTTACCGGTTAAGAGCTTGAGCTATGATTATAATGCAAAAATTAAAATCGTATTTTCTAAATACACACTACCCGCCCTTGCCCCTTTCCCTGAGTAATACAGCTTAATTAAGAAGGTCATAAGCATTCCAAAAAAAATTCCGGTTCTTATAACCGGAGTTAAGAATGTTTTAGATAAAAGCGAACCAATTCCTCCAATAGCTCATCCCGCTCAAGTCTCCGTACCAAATTACGGGCATTTTTATAATTGGTAATATAGGCAGGATCCCCGGACAGTAAATACCCCACAATTTGATTTATGGGATTATACCCCTTTTCCTCCAGGGCTTCATAAACCTGGAGCAGGATATTTCGAGCCTGGTTGACATCGTCTTCTCCCTTCACCTGGAAACGCATGGTAGAATCAAAGGGTTGCTCCATAAGGTTTCACGCCCCTTGTAAGAAGTCTTTAATAGTATATTCTTGTCGGGTGAAGGGATTTCCTTTTTTTCCGTAAAAGATTCTTTTTCTATTCCGCCTGTATTTTAACCCAGCTGTTCCCGGATCAATTCCACTCCCCGGGCAAGGGCATCCTCTAAACGTTCAGGTTTCTTCCCTCCGGCTTGGGCCAGATCGGGACGCCCGCCACCACCACCTCCAGCTACCCGGGCCACTTCCTTTATTATGTTGCCAGCATGGAGCCCTGACTGGAGCAGGTCACGGGGAACAGAACAAACAAAATTTACCTTATCCTGCTGGGCGGCACCCAACAAAACAATTCCAGAGGGCAGCTTTGCCCGCAGGGCATCAACCAGGGAACGGAGTTCTTCCATGCTCTTTGCCTCCACGGGAAGGGCCACGACCTTTACTCCCTTGACTTCGACAGCTCCAGCCACCAGGTCAGACACCTGTAGCCGGGCCAGTTTCCCCTTCAATGTTTCCAGTTCCTTGTCCCGCTCCTTTATCCCGGCCAGCAGAGACCCAATCCGGTCCGGAAGCTCCTCGGGAGTAGTCTTCAGGGCCGAGACCACCCTGTCGATAACCCCTTCCAGGGTATTGACATACTCCAGTGCCCCCTTGCCGGTAACAGCTTCTACGCGGCGGAGGCCGGCACCGACACTTCCCTCACTTACCAGTTTGAAGGAACCTATGGCACCGGTTGCCGGTACATGGGTGCCACCACAGAGTTCCAGGCTGAAATCCCCAATCTTTACAACCCGTACCTCATCCCCATATTTTTCCCCAAAGAGGGCTATGGCACCCAGCTGTTGGGCCTGTTCCCGTGAAGTAACATATATTTCCAAGGAAATATTTTCTAGTATTTTTTCATTTACCAGCCCTTCCACCCGCCTCAGTTCCTCATTGCCAAGGGCTGAGAAATGGGAAAAGTCAAAGCGGAGCCGCTCCTCGTTCACCAGAGATCCAGCCTGCTGGACATGTTCACCCAAAACTTGGCGAAGGGCCCAGTGCAGCAGGTGGGTTGCAGTGTGGTTGCGGGCCGTCGTCATACGAAAATCTCCATTGACCCGCGCCTCCACAAGGGCGCCAGTTTTAAGCAGACCTTCTTTAACCTTCCCCTGGTGGATAATCACACCACCGGGCAAAGAACGGGTATCTTTAATATCAATCCTGACACCCGGGGCAGTAAAGGTCCCCCGGTCTCCCACCTGTCCACCGCCCTCCGCATAGAAGGGGGTTCGGTCAATAACAATTTCCACGTCTGCACCGGCTGGAGCCTCTGCAACCACTTCCCCGTCCCTTATTATGGCCTTGATCCGGCCAGTACCGGCCAGGGTATCATACCCGGTGAAAGGTGTTGGCCCAACCCCGCTCAGTTCCCGGTAAACCCCTTCTCCTACCAGCATACCATCTGCTTCCCGGCGGGCAGCCCGGGCCCGTTCCCGCTGGGCTTCCATCGCCTGGGAAAACCCTTCCTCATCCACCTGGAGGCCTTCCTCGGCCGCTATTTCCCTAGTCAAATCCAGGGGGAAACCATAGGTATCATAAAGGCGGAAAACCTTATCGCCAGATAGTATTCCATGCCCCTTTTTCTGGACTTCCTCCAGGTAACCCGCGAGAATATTCATACCTGCCTGAAGGGTTTCACGGAATCGCTCTTCTTCCTGTTTGATAACCTCCCGGATCATTTCTCTCTTTTCGACAAGTTCCGGATAGGCCTCCTGGCCTATCTCAATGAGAGTGTCGGCCACCAAATGGAGAAAAGGTCCATCGATTCCCAAAAGTTTCCCGTGACGTACGGCACGGCGCAAGAGGCGGCGCAAAACATAGCCCCTTCCTTCGTTGCTCGGCAAAATTCCATCGGCAATCATGTAAACCACACCCCGGAGGTGATCGGCAATTACCTTCAGGGAAACATCGGTTTCCTGACCCCCGTAGGTTATATCTGCCAATGCTGCCGTCTTTTCAATTATCGGCTTGATCAAGTCTGTGTCAAAGTTGGTTGGCACCTGCTGGAGAACCGAGGCAATCCGCTCCAAGCCCATCCCGGTGTCGATATTCTTCTTGGGCAGGGGGGTATAATTGCCCTCTTCATCCCGGTCAAACTGGGTGAAAACCAGATTCCAAATCTCAAGGTACCGGTCACAATCACAGCCGGGGGCACAATCGGGAGAGCCACAGCCCCGTTCCGGGCCCAGATCATAATAGATCTCTGAGCAGGGGCCACAGGGTCCGGGGCCAATTTCCCAGAAATTATCAGCCTTACCCAAACGGACAATTCTTTCCTCCGGTATGCCGACCTCATCCCGCCAGATGGCAAAGGCCTCGTCATCCTCTTCATAAATGCTTACCCACAATTTTTCCGCAGGCAAACCAAGCTCCCCGGTCATAAACTCCCATGCCCAGGCAATGGCCTCTTTTTTAAAGTAATCAGCAAAGGAAAAATTTCCCAGCATCTCAAAGAGAGTATGATGTCGGGCAGTCCGCCCCACATTGTCCAGGTCCCCTGTTCGTACACATTTTTGGCAAGTGGCAATTCTACGCCGGGGTGGCCTTTCCTGACCGGTGAAATACTTTTTAAAGGGTGCCATACCGGCCCCGATTAAAAGCAGGCTGGGATCATTTTTTGGGATTAAGGAAGCACTGGGCAAGATCAAATGCTCCTTACTTGCGAAAAAATCGAGAAATTTTTTCCTTATTTCGTTCCCCGTCATCATAACAAATACCCCCTTAGAAATTTAGTAACCCCTCATCCTCTGCAATGCAGGGACGAGGGGTATTTCCCAACGCGGTACCACCCTTATTTACCGGCACCTCGCGATGACCGGCCTCAGGGAGTGTTCCAAGGAACACTCGACAGTATAACGGCTGCCACCCGGAAAGACCTACTGTTTAATTCAGCCTCCCGGCTCCGGAAGGGCTTCCACCACCACACTCCCGAGGAACCTTTCAGCACTCTGATTCCCTCTCTGGCGGGCAGGGCAGGTGTACTCTTTTCCATCCTAGCCTGTGGGCAAAGGTTGCTATAAATTTATATAGTATTGTAGCCAAGATAGGCCCCATTGTCAATACTAACCTTTTCCCTTAAAATACCTCAAATTCAGTCCTCAGTAAAGATTCGGGACAACCCAAGGCTAAAGAGATCTTGTTCGCGTAGTCAGCCAAAGTGAGAATAATATTCTTCCGCGAAGAAGGAGCCGTCATACGATATCGGGGCCCTACAATACTAATGCTTGACGCCACCTTGCCCCTCTGATTGTAAATTGGGCAGGAATAAACGGGTAACACCAACATCCATTTCCCCGTCGCACACAGCATATC
>DUVO01000215.1 GCA_012841005.1 Bacillota bacterium
CAAAAGCCACCTTCTTCGGCGGTCCCTTAATCTCTGTCTCCAGATCTGTTGCCCTGTCTGCCAACCCGCGGACGTAGAGCGCCAGTCTCCTGGGAGTCCCTGAGACCTGTATAGTAGAAAAGTTTAACCTGGCTTCGGCAAGTCTTTCCCGTGCCATTGTTTCCAGTTGCTCCAAGGTTGCCGGCATAAACCGGGCGGGAATTTCTTCTGTCCCTACCTCCAGTAATAAATCCTTCGGCATTATTTACACCTCCCCTTTAGCCAGCAGCGGAAATCCCAGTTCTTCCCGCTGTTTCAGGTAGCCCTCGGCACATTCCCGGGCCAAATTGCGTACCCGGTGGATGTATCCCGTCCGTTCCGTAACACTAATTGCTCCTCGAGCATCAAGCAGGTTGAAGACATGGGAGCATTTGAGAATATAGTCGTAGGCCGGCAGGATCAACCCCTTGGCCAGCAGTCTTTTTGCCTCGTCTTCGTAGATATCAAAGAGTTTCAACAGGGTAGGAATATGAGATTCGGTAAAGTTATAGTGGGAATGTTCCACTTCAAAGCGGTGGTATATATCACCGTATGTAATCCCATCAACCCAAATAACATCAAAGACATTATGCTTTTTTTGCAGGAACATGGCTATCCTTTCCAACCCATAGGTTAATTCCACAGAAACCGGTCTGGCATCAAAACCCCCTACCTGTTGAAAGTAGGTAAACTGGGTAATTTCCATACCGTCAAGCCAGACTTCCCAGCCCAAGCCCCACGCGCCAAGGGTAGGCGATTCCCAATTATCCTCCACAAAGCGAATATCATGTTCCAGGGGGTCTATGCCCAGCTGGTATAGACTTTCCAGGTACAGCTCCTGGATATTGTCTGGAGAAGGTTTCATAATCACCTGGTACTGATGGTGCTGGTACAACCGGTTGGGATTCTCGCCATAGCGGCCGTCGGTTGGACGCCGGGATGGTTCCACATAGGCCACGTTCCAGGGTTCGGGTCCCAGGGCCCTAAGAAAGGTGGCCGGATTCATGGTCCCAGCGCCCTTTTCCACATCATAGGGCTGCTGAATAATACAGTTTTGTCCGGCCCAGTAATTCTGTAACTTTAATATTATATCTTGGAAATTCACTTCTATCTCCCTCCTCACTTCCGATACACTACCCATTGTACTATTTTTTCTTCTCCTCTAAAAACATGCCTTTCTATATTACCATATACTTTCCACGCCGCGGCAATAAAAAACCCTCACCTCCTGCAATATAGACATATTGCAGGGACGAGAGTTTTTCCCGCGGTTCCACCCTGCTTGGCCGGCATTCAACCGGCCCCCTTCATTATTCTCGCCTCCAGGAGCGCCCTTCGCCGGCCCGCCAGTACAGGGCTTACAGCTCCGCCTGGATGTCAGGGGAACCCTGCTCTCTGAAAAAGCAGTACCGGGTACTCCTCTCCCTCATCGGCAAGGAAGGGATAAATTTGTCTTTACTGTAGCAGAATTGCAAGTTCTTGTCAATCCCGCCTAAAATCCATCTCCCTGTACCAGGGCCAGAAAACGTCGCGATTTCAGCTCCCGGGGCAGGCGGTATTCCAGACAAGCCCTGAGGGCCGCTGCCAGTTCTCTACGAGCCGACGGCCCAGCCTTAAATACCCGCAGGGCCCGGGGCGAGGTAGTCAAAAAGCGCTTCAGCATCTCAACCGTTCCCTGAGCAAGGGAAACCGCCCGTCCGTCTTGTCCCCAACAGTCGGGGCAAAGGACACCCCCCAGCTGCCCGCTGAACCTAAGGGGCCCCTCCTTGGTCGAACTGCCACAGTGAACACATCGGAACAGTTGAGGCTGATAACCCAGTAAGGAAAGAAAGCGCAGTTCAAAATAACGAAGGGAAAGTTCAATTTCCTCCCCATCTGTAAGCAAATGCAAGGTGCTTAAAAGTAAGAAAAATAACCCTTCGTTATTCTCCCCTTCTTCGATTAAGAGGTCATACAGTTCTGCCACATAGGCAGCTGCCGCCATGCGGCGCAAGTCTTCCCGCAGGGAATAAAAAGATTCCTTCAGCTCGCACTGGCTGATGGAGTCTAGACCATTACCGGAAAAAAGGAGAAAGTCTGTGTGGCTGTAGGGCTGGGTTCCCGCTAAAAGGCGATTGCGAGGGCGTCGGGCACCCCGGGCCACAGCCCGGACTTTCCCCTTCTCCCGGGAATAAAGGGTCACTATCTTATCTGCCTCCCCAAGATAGCGGTGGGATAAAACCACCGCCTCTATCCGATAAAGGGGCATTAGTTTCTCCCCTCCTCAACAGTATTGGGTCCTCTCTTCCCCTGTATCCCCCCCATTGTCTTTGTTGTTAAGAAGCTCCCTGTAGAAAAGATAGGCCCCGATCTGGCCAGTGGCTGCAAATAGACGCCACATGACTTCATGGGACTCCTCCAAAGATACCACCCTCCCTCTTACGCTAGGGTGTCCCCGACCACAGGCAGGTATGCTTACTCTTTTTGGTACAACTAGGAATCCTAATTGTCATAACCAAAATTTCGCAGTGCTTCCACTGAGTCCCGCCAATCTTTTCTTACCTTCACCCACAGCTCCAAAAAAACCTGGCAGCCCAGAAGGTGCTCAATATCAACCCGGGCCTTTAGTCCGATCTCCTTCAACATCCTCCCACCGCGGCCTATAATGATACCTTTTTGCGAATCCCGTTCCACATAAATATTGGCCCGCACCAGGATCAGGTTTTTCTCTTCCCGTTCCTTCATTTCCTGTACCTCTACGGCAATGGAGTGGGGTACCTCATCCCTGGTTAACTGTAAGACCTTCTCCCGGATAAGTTCCGCCACAATAAACCGCTCCGGTTGGTCGGTAACCATATTGTCCGGGTAATACTGGGGCCCTTCCGGCAGATAGCAAATGATCCGGTCCTCAAGTAAGGCCAAGTTGTCCCCTGTTACAGCAGATACGGGTATGATCTCAGCAAAGGAATGGAGATCGCTGTATTCGGCCTGTGCCCTTGCGATATCGGCCGGCGAAAGGAGATCCGTTTTGTTTAAAACCAAAAAGACAGGAGTTTTTAGGGTAGCAAAATACCCGGCAATAAACCGGTCTCCCCTTCCCAGGGGAACTGTGCTATCAACAATAAAGAGGATAAGGTCAACCTCTTCCAGGGCACGTTTGGCAACCTCGATCATGTGCTGCCCCAACTTATGTTTAGGCTTATGGATTCCCGGCGTGTCCAAAAAAATAATTTGGGCTTTTTGCGTGGTGCGGATACCGGGTATTCGGTTTCTGGTGGTCTGGGGTTTTGCGGCGGTGATGGCCACCTTCTCCCCAATGATCCGGTTGAGAAGGGTGGATTTGCCCACATTGGGTCTACCCACCAGGGCCACAAAACCAGATTTGAATGGTTTTTCCCCAATTATCATGTTCTTTCCCCTAATCCTCCCAGGTTTGCCCCTGTAAAAGCAGCGGGAAGCAATTGGGCAACAGTTTTTACCTGGTATTCCCCGGCCACATTGGCCATAATAACCGGCATATGAAGGGCAAATTCAGACAAAACCTGGCGGCATGATCCACAGGGTGAAGCTATTTCCGGCCCTGCCGTTACAAGGGCCAGGGCAGTAAAATCAGTAAACCCTTCCGATACTGCTTTGAAAAGGGCCACCCGCTCGGCACACATGCTAACACCGTAGGCGGCATTCTCGATATTGCAACCACTAAAAATACGCCTGCATCCTGTTTCCAGGGCAGCCCCGACGGGAAAACGGGAATAGGGAGCATAGGCTCTCTTCCGGGCTTCCTTTGCCGCATCGATTAACCGCAGGATCCTATTTTCAGTTAGCATAATAACCGCTTCTTTTCGGCCAATTTCTTCCAAGGCCTCCCCTGCCTATTGTCATTCTATTTCCAGCCTGGTTCCCTCCGGCACCACCTGCACCCAGGTGTTTCCCGGTACCAGCTTGATCGTGTTTCCTCCGGAATCGGAAAAACGGGTCCAACCCTCACGGGTCTTCTTTTCCCAGACGGCCTCATAATTCCTGCCCAGCTGGAACACCCTGGCCGACCCAGTTCCTACAGTCTTCAATTCCAGCCGACCTTCGCTGTCCAATACCCGGGGCCGATCAGTCTCTTGTATGATTAAATTGGTTATCAGAAGTTGCTCTCCCGTTTCTGCATCTTCATGGGGCTGGCCCCGGAAGTAACGCTTATAAGCCCCCTGGACAGGACTATAGCGGTATTCCACCACCCCGGTGTGATAATGAATTCTTATTTTAGTAGCAGGTTCTCCGGGAACAGCTTCCGGTTCTGCCTCCGGGAAAAAACTAATATCCCAACTGGGGGTAATTTTATTTAAACCACGCTCTTCCAGCTCGGCAAACA
>DUVO01000091.1 GCA_012841005.1 Bacillota bacterium
CACTCTCCCAGGGTCACCAGGAAATCGATCCCCAGTCGGGCCGCCTTTTTCCCCAGTTCCCAGTGGGCCTCCCGGGCAGCAGGCCCCAATTCCAGCATGTCACCCAGTACCGCCACCGCCCTGGCTTCCCCCTTTAATTCCATTAGGGTAACAAGCGCACTCTCCATGGAAGTAGGATTGGCATTATAGGCGTCGTTGATAATGGTAACACCAGCCCGGTTTTTCACCATATTGAGCCGCATCGCAGCCGGCTCCATACCGGCCAGCCCCCGGGCCATATCCGGGAGAGACATACCAAAAGAAGCCCCCACTGCCAGGGCAGCCAGAGCATTGACCACATTGTGCCTACCCGGCAGGGGAAGTTTAATTATACCGGTTCCTGCCGGGGTGCAGGCGGTAAAAGTGATGCCGGCCTCTTTGTGGCTCTCGATCTCCTCAGCCCGAAAATCGTTGTCCGGCCCCAGACCATAGAAAAGGACCCGGCCTTTAAAGGAACGGCGCAAATACCGCAGTCGCTCATCATCACCATTAAGGACAGCCAGCCCGGAAGGAGGGAGTTCTTTCACTATTTCCCACTTAGCCCGGGCAATATTATCGACCGTCCCCAGGAGCTCCAGATGGGTCATCCCTATATTGGTTATCACCCCAATCCGGGGAGCAACCACCTGAGCAAGGCGGCGGATCTGTCCCAGCCCCCGCATTCCCATTTCCAGTACCGCTATTTCATGTTCCGGCCGCAGGGCAAACAGGGTCAGGGGCACACCAATTTCTGTATTGTAGTTCCCTGTATTTTTGTGGACGGAAAAGGATTGGGCCAGGACGGCAGCCACCATTTCCTTCGTCGTGGTCTTACCGGTACTGCCGGTTATGCCAACGGCTACCACCGGAAAACGGCGACGATACCAGGCAGCCAAATCCAACAGTGCTTCCTGGCAGTCAGGAACCATCAGAAGGGCCGCAGACCCCGGGGGAGAAACCTCCCTCTGGATCAGGACTGCCACCGCACCCCTTTTCACTGCTTCAGGGACAAACCGGTGCCCGTCGACCCTTTCCCCTTTAAGGGCAATAAACAAGTCTCCCGGCTTAACCTGGCGGGAATCAATGGCAATGCCACCAATCCTCTGTTCCCTGTGTTCCCTGGAGCCGGATATCAACCTCCCGCCGGTGGCAAGGGCAACATCACCGGCAGTAAAATTCAATCCCCCCATTTAGATCTTCCTCCTCAGTGCCTCCCGCGCCACCTCCCGGTCGTCGAAGGGAAGGGTCCTGTTTCCGATTATTTGGTACGTCTCGTGACCCTTGCCGGCCAGGATAACCATATCATCCTTGCGGGCTATGGCAATGGCAGCAGCAATGGCTTCTTTCCGGTCAGGTATTATCTCATAACCGGCACCAGATTTCCCCCCCGCCTTTACACCCGGTTCGATATCGGCAATTATTGCCAGGGGGTCTTCACTCCGGGGATTATCAGAGGTAATGATGACATAGTCAGCATTCTCCGCTGCTATCTTGCCCATTATGGGGCGTTTCGTACGGTCCCGGTCGCCCCCGCAGCCAAAAACTATGATCCTTCTACCCCTCACAAATTCCGCCGCTGCTTTCAGTATATTCTCCAGGCCATCGGGAGTATGGGCATAATCAACAATTACACTAAAATCCTGTCCCTCATCGATACTCTCAAAACGCCCCGGTACCCCGGGCACTGCCGCCAGGGCCCGGGCGATTACCTGTGGGTCAATACCTTCGGTAAGACCTACTCCGATGGCCGCCAGGGCATTGTAGACGCTGAACATTCCCGTCAATTTGAGGGTCAGGGGAATCTCTCTGCCCCGACCACAGGCCGTGAACTTCACACCCCGGGACCCAATCTGAACCGATACCGCCCGTAAGTCTGCCTCCTCACCCAGGCCATAGCCCAACCAGGGAACAGGACAGCGGCCGGCAATCTCCCGCCCCCCGGGATCATCTACATTAATGACAGCCGCCCTGGTACCTTTTTTGGGCGTAGGAAGGCCCAGCAGGGTGAAGAGTTTTTCCTTGGCAGCCAGATAGTCCGAAATTGTATTGTGGAAATCCAGGTGATCCTGGGTTAGATTGGTGAAAACCCCCAGGTCGAATTCGCAGCAGGCAACACGTTCTAAACTTAAGGCATGGGAGGATACCTCCATAACACAGTAATCAACCCCCGCCTCCACCATCCGCGCGAAGAGCTCCTGGAGATCCAGGGATTCAGGGGTGGTCCTTTCCACAGGTAAGGTTTCCTCACCAATACGATTATGGATTGTCCCGATCAATCCTGTTTTATAACCTGCCTGCCGCAATATAGCTTCAATCAAATGGGTAGTGGTCGTCTTACCATTGGTACCCGTCACCCCAATCAAGCGCAACTTTCGGGAGGGGTAGTTGTAAAAGGCAGCAGATAATTGGGCCAGGGCCAGGCGAGTATCGGAAACCCTGACCATGGTAACACCTTCTGGAACCGGCTCCTCCTTCTGTACCACCACACCGGTACAACCCTTTTCGATGGCTTCGGGGATAAAATCGTGGCCATCCTGGCGGAATCCCTCAATGCAAACGAACAAGTCACCCGGTTTGGCCCGCCTGGAGTCATATGTAATTCCCGTAAAGGTCGTATCAATGCTACCCAATACCTGTTCCACTGCCAATCCCGACAAGAGTTTTCGCAACTCATGCTTCATCTCCATTTACTCCTTTCCCCCGGCAAACGCCACCAGACTTAAATTAGCGTTATCCCCCAGATACTATTTTATTCCCGGGCAGGAAATGAACTCCCTTTTCCTCTCTTTTATTTCTGGAAAGTAATTTTTTCTCCTGCCGCCATTCCGACATTAGATACATGGCCACTGGCTGCTGACTACCGACTAACGCATTGCCCTCCGCGAGAAGAACAGAGAGCAAAGTCAGAAGTGTTGCAATTAATTTTCATCCCCCTGCTGGTGCCGGGTACAGGCAAGGGCGTCTAGTCAGCAGAAGGTGGTGCAAATCTAACCTCCACCATAGTACCCAGGGGAACCAGGGTCAGAGGTTCCGGGTCCTGGGCGACGGCCAGTCCCGTTCCCTCCGGTTTTAACAGTAGCCCAAGATCACTGAGGGTTTCAGCCACCTCCCGGATAGTCTTACCCTGCAGGTTCGGGACCAGCACTTCACCATCCTCTTGTTCCAGCGGCAGCTCCTCCCCGTCCCATAGATAAAGGATAACCTCAGAGCCTCCTGCTATCTTGGCCCCGGCCCTGGGTATCTGATCCACTACCAGAGTTCCCTCCCCTTCGCGCCGGTGGCTCAATCCTGTCTCCCCCAGGATGGCTTCCGCCTCCCCGAGGGGTAAATTGACCACATTGGGCACCGTAACATAAACCTGCTCCTCTTCTTTCGGTTTTTCCGTGGGCGGTATACCGAGATAGGGGAGGCTTTCTGCCATTACCGCCTGGAAAGCAGGGGCAGCTACCAAACCACCATAATACGCCCCCTTGGGTTCATCGACCACAACCAGAACGGCCAGTTGGGGGTCTTCTACGGGCCCAAAGCCCACAAAAGAAGCAACGTGTTTGTCCGACGCATAGTGACCATTGATAATTTTCTGGGCCGTGCCGGTTTTCCCCGCCAGATTGTAACCCTCGACGGCCGCTCCCCGTCCGGTACCATCGGCAACCACCTGCTGTAAGTACCCGGCCAGTTCCCTAGCTGTCTGCCGGGAAACAACCTGCCCCACAGGTTTGGGTGTATACCCCTGGACCAAATTGCCTTCATGATCATATATTTCCCGTACAATCTGGGGCTGGAGAAGAACCCCGTCATTGGCAATGGCCCCCACCATGCTAATCATCTGGATTGGGGTTACGGCAATACCGTGACCGAAGGCATTATTGGCCAACTCCACGGGGCCTACCCGGCTCCGGGGCAGGAGAATACCTCCCTCCTCCCCCGTCAAAGAAATACCAGTTGGTTTTCCGAAACCGAATCCCTCTATGTACCGGTAAAAAGCATCCTTCCCCAATCTCTGGCCAATGGTGACAAAGCCAACGTTGCAAGAGTTTTTGACCACCTCAGCCAGGCTCTGGCTGCCGTGGGCCGAAACACAACCGATAGAAGATCCCGCCACAGTAATGGCCCCACTGCAGAAAAAACTGTCACTGGCAGAAACAACTCCCTCTTCGAGAGCAGCCGCTGCAGTCACAATTTTAAAGGTAGAACCCGGTTCATAATTGTACCAAATGGCCAAGTTGCGCCAGTTATCAGGGGTGGCCAGGGGAGTATTGGGATCATAGGTGGGTCGGACTCCCATGGCCAGCACCTCACCAGTGCGGGGGTTGGTGACGATTATTACGGCAGACTTTGGCTGGTATTCCAACATAATCTGATCCAGCTGGCGTTCAACAATATACTGGCTTACTTTATCTATGGTCAAAATAAGATTATGCCCATCCCGGGAGGGAATATACTTCTTGAAACCATCGGGAATATCAGTCCCGATCGCCGTCGCTTCCCCCAATACCCTTCCCAGGGAACCCCGAAGGAGGTTGTCATAGGTCACTTCGATCCCTTCCAGGCCCTGGTTATCAATCCCCGCGAACCCAATAACATGGGCAGCCACTGCCCCCTCGGGGTAGTACCGCTTGGTCTCTTCAACCAGGTAAATACCATCTAAATCTAATTCCCGGATCCTTTGGGCAACATCAGAATCAATTTTCCGTTGGATCCACTCAAAGGATGAATTACTGGAAAGTTTAGCTATGAGTTCCTCCTGTTCCAGGTTCAAAATCTCGCCCAGGAGTTGAGCCGTCAGTTCCTTTTCTGTCACCTGAACAGGGTTGGCAACCACTGAGTCCACACTGATATCAAAGGCAAGCTTTCTTCCTTCCCGGTCATAGATTGTCCCCCGGGATGGCTGGATGTAAATCTCCCGCAGCCGCTGTTCTAAAGCCTGCTGTTGGTAGAGTTCACCCTGGAGGATCTGCAAGAAAAATAACCGCCCTCCCAGCGCAAAAACTCCAAGGGCGAAAAAAAAGAATAATACTACTATCCGTCGTCTGATCACCAACGGAGTCATGGGATTACCCCCTTCACAACCCCATTACCGTTCGGGACTCCCGGCATAGGCTGTTTTAGGCCTCAACCAACCGGCCAGCTGGCTAACAGGATCATGTCCTTCCGCCTGCTCGACCTGGGGAGCTGGAGTATGATCAGGAGAAATAGAATCTGCTACGGCCAGGTATCTTACCTGCTGGCAGGGGAGCATACCCAGGTCTTCCCGGGCCACCCTTTCAATTCGCTCCAGGGAGGCCAGATAAGCTGCCTGGCGTTCCAGATCCCGGTTTTCCCGTTCCAGGGTTTTAATTTTCCCTTGCATACTGGCAATTTGCAGGTTCAAATGGGCCAATAGTGCGTATTGGGAAAGATAAAGGAGGGCAAGTGATACTGTCAGGATAAGTACAACCCCATATGCTGCCATCGGGCTTAACCGAAAACGGCGCTGGTACCGAACCCGGCGTTCAGCAACCGGTTCCTGCCGCCGGGTTTGTTGGTAAGCAACTGCTGTGTTTCCTCTAGTTATAACCAACACTATTCACCCCCCTCTGTCTTTAGAACACCTGCTCTTCTTTCCACTACGCGCAGTTTGGCGCTCCTGGCCCTGGGATTTTCCTGCACTTCCTTCCCGGTGGGTGTTACCGGCCGCCTAGTTAAAATCTTTACCAGGGGCTGTCGGCCGCATACACAGGCAGGAAATTCCGGCGGGCAGGTACATCCCCTGGCGAGGCGGCGAAAGGTTCTCTTTACAATCCTATCCTCCAGGGAGTGGAAGGAAATAACGCATAGCCGGCCACCTGGCTTGAGAATATTAACAGCAGCCTCCAAGGCCGGGGCAAGGGAATCAAGTTCCTCATTGACAGCTATTCGCAGGGCCTGGAAAGTGCGGCGGGCTGGATGGGGACCCTTCTTCCGTGCCCCTGCCGGTACTGCTCCTTTGATAACAGCAACCAATTCACCTGTAGTTTTCAATTTAGCCTTTTCCCGTGCTGCAACAATGAATTGGGCTATGCGGGCTGCCCAACGTTCCTCCCCGTATTCCCAGATGATCCGGGCCAGTTCCTGTTGCGGCAGATCGTTGACCAGATCGGCGGCGGTCGTAGCCTGGTTGGGATCAATCCGCATATCCAGTGGCCCGTCCTGGTGATAGGAAAAGCCCCGCTCCGGTCGCTCCAACTGGGGGGAAGAAACACCTAAATCGAAAAGTATACCATCTGCTTCTTCTACTCCCAGAGAAGCAACCAGTTGGGTTAAATCCCGGAAATTTCCCTGTATAAAAGAAACCATCCCTGAGTAAGGGGCCAAACGCCTTCTCGCTGCCTCCAGGGCGTCTGGATCCCGATCGATCCCAAGCAAGCGGCCTCCTGGCTTTATTTGCTCTAAGATTGCCGCGGCATGTCCACCGCCCCCCAAGGTACAGTCGATATATATGCCACCGGGAGTACAACGGAGCCAGGCGATTGTCTCAGCAAGTAAAACCGGTTCATGCACATAGTCCATGTTTTTTTCGCCCTCCAGCCCGGTGTCTAGTCTTTATAATTCCAGATCAACAATTTTTTCCGCAATTTCTTCATAGGCCTGTTCCGCCTTACTGCTGTATGTACGCCAACCCTCTTCGTTCCAAACCTCAACCCGGTTGGACACCCCGATAACCACAACGTCCTTGTCTATACCGGCGTATTCCCGCA
>DUVO01000214.1 GCA_012841005.1 Bacillota bacterium
CAGGAATACTCCTCCGGTTACCGTTCCGATCTGGCTGTTTACAACCGGGTAACCAGTGAAACCACCCTCATCACCAAGGCCGATGACGGGGAGTATCTGGAAGGACTAGCCGCCGGGAGTTCGGGAATCCTTTTTCAGGGTTATTCTGCTGAAAATGCAAGTCCCCGTAGAATCGGCGTGATGGCTTCGGAAGGTGGGGTCCTGTGGGAAGAAGAAACCGGCAGGATTCTGAGGGGGGCAATCAACCCCCAGGGCCACGCTGCCTGGATTGTGGCCGGAGAAAATGAAGGGATGAACCAGAGGGCGGCTTTATTTGTTAGGATTGAGAACAGCAGCCGGAAAGCAGCGACCATTCTCTTCGGCGACCACCTGCAGGGACCCTTCTGGTCTCCTGCCGGTCACAGACTGCTCCTGAGCTTTTCCAACACCGTGCCCTTTCCGGAACAGCCCGATACCTATGAAACCCGGTATTACACCCTGGTTATTACACCGTAGCTAAAGGGAAAGGTATCATGATCTGAAAAACGGCAGGGATTTAAACCCCTGCCGTTACTTTGCTGGTGGACCTGAAGGGATTCGAACCCTCGGCCTCCTGAATGCGAGTCAGGCGCTCTCCCACTGAGCTACAGGCCCATCTTTCTCTCCTCTATTGTAAACCGCCTGGACATAGACGTCAAGTTAAACCCATGCCAACAGAATAACTACAGTTAAACCCATGCCAACTATTCAGCTGTCGGAAAAGTTATCTTCCGCCAGGACTATTTCCGGGACAAAATCCGGCCGCTCTTCCCGCTCCCTGGAATCCCACGCCACCAGTTCCCGTATCTTTTCATCTTCTAATAAAATCTTCCAGGCCTCGTACACCCGCTGGATAAACTCCGGCCTGATCTCTATTCTCTCTGCAATCAAAGGGCATCGGTAGGGGACCTGTACTGGATCGTAGATGAGGAGAAGGGAATCGTCGGCAAGGAGGTGGGGAGCAAGGGGGTAAAAGCGGCACTGGAGGGGCCGCTTCTCCCGGGGGCAAGGTTTGGTACAGGTGACAAAATGCACCGTCCCTTTCCAGCCGGGGGGAAAATCATAGAACTTTGCCTTCTGGACCTGCCATTGTAACCAGTCTTCTTCCCCGCTAAAGAGCTGCTCCTCCCCGGGGTAAAGATAAATACCCAGGTCCTTTCCCCCCTGACAGCAGGCCCGGCCGCATAAAATACCGCAGTCATGTTCCAGGGGAGTTACCTCCAAGAGCATGTCATACAGTTTCTGAAAGGTTTCCTTTTCCAGGACCACCCTGCCACCCCATTAAATTAGAAAATAAAATGGCTCCCCGGGCAGGACTCGAACCTGCAACGACTCGGTTAACAGCCGAGTGCTCTACCATTGAGCTACCGAGGAACACTCATTACTTACACATATATTATAGTTATTATCGAGCCGTTTGTCAAATATAACTCCCTTTAGGAAAATAGGCTTCTCAACCAGTCCCCCTGATTTTATGAACAGGATAGTTAGGTGCGGTCAATTCTTCTCAAAAATTAATTCCTGGCGGCGACCTACTCTCCCGGGGCCCAGGCCCCAGTACCATCGGCGCTGGAGGGC
>DUVO01000187.1 GCA_012841005.1 Bacillota bacterium
CTAAATATATTTGCTCCCTTCCCGTACACTGAGTTTGGGTAGTTCATTATTGGCTATGAACTTTCTAACTGATTCGGGATTTGTCTTGGAGTATTCCCGCAGTGCCCAGCCGATGGCCTTCTGGATAAAAAACTCTTTGCTGGCGGAATGACGTTTAATAAAGGCATATAATAGCCTTTCATCGGTCCTTTCCTTATATTTCAATTGAAAGAGAAGGGCGGCCCTCTGGAGCCAGAGATGATTGCCAAAGGCCCAGCCCACAATGGTCGCAGGGATTACTTCAGGATATTTTAAGGCAATGGTGCCGACGGGATGCTGGGCCAGGTTATCGACGGTGTCCCACCAGGATTTTGTGGTAAGCAGTTTTTCCAGCAGGGGCAGGTCAGTTTTATCGAGTTTCTTCAGTGAACAGCGAATATAATCCAGGGCGGCGTACTGGTATTCCCGTTCCTCCTGCTCCCACAGGTCCAAAACTAGGTCTTCCTGAAAGGGTTCGGTGAGGATGCCGCTTTCCTGGTAGAATAACCTCATCAGCCTTCTTCTGGCTGGTGTTTTAATCCCCAGGAACGGGAACTGGTTTTTCATATATTTTGCCATGGGTACGGCATTTTCTCTATTCCGGTTTTCTTTAAATAAAGAAATCAGATGATCAATTGCTTGCAAAACGTAAACCTCCCCGGCAGGGGTAATTAATTGGGCAGATTCTGTTCACCCTTATATGGTGCGAAGGCTTACTCAAGATAACGGATCCTGTATCCCTTCTCAGTTAAGAAATTAATGATCAGCCGGGAATGCCCTGCATCCCTGGTTTCCAGATCCAGCTCAACCTCGGCAATGCCCAGTTCAATACCCATTTTTTCCCGGCGATGATAGATATTGATTATATTGGCCCCCAATTGGGCCAGGAGACCGAGGAGTTGATAAAGCTGGCCGGGCTTGTCTTCGAGATAGGTGATGATCTTTATGCGCCGCCCCGCCTTAACCAGACCCCGCTCAATAATCTGAGCCAGAATATTGACATCGATATTTCCCCCACTTAAAGGAGCCACTACTCTCTTCCCCTTCAGGGGCAGCTTGTTGTTGAGCAAGGCGGCGATGGGGGTGGCGCCGGCCCCTTCCACGATAAGCTTTCCCCTTTCCAACAGCATCAGAATCCCGTTGGCTATTTCCTCATCATTGACAGTGACAATATCATCAATATACCTTTTTGCAATCTCAAAGGTAAGCTGGCCTGGTGTCTTAACTGCTATCCCATCGGCCAGGGTCTTAACAGATTCTATTGTGGTTATCTCACCCCTCAACAGAGAAGCCTTCATAGAGGCTGCCTCCTCTGCCTCGACGCCAATCACCTTGATGGCAGGGTTCATCTCCTTGAGGGCAATGGCTGTCCCTGCAATCAGACCACCCCCGCCAACGGGGACAAGCACCACTTCTACCTCTGCTAGATCGGCCATAATCTCCAGCCCAATGGTTCCCTGGCCGGCAATTACCCAGGGATCGTCGAAGGGGTGGATGAAGGTCGCCCCGGTTTCGGCCTGCAATTCCCGGGCTTTGCTGGCACAATCATCAAAACAATTGCCAAATAACTCCACCCGGGCACCGTAACCCCTGGTAGCCACGACCTTGGCAATGGGGGCGTTTTCTGGCATCACGATGGTAGAGGAAATGCCGGCCGTGGTGGCAGCCAGGGCTACACCCTGGGCATGATTGCCGGCGGAAATGGCAATAACGCCATTTCTTTTTTCCGAAGTTGTCAAATGTTTGATCTTGTTCAATGCACCCCTGATCTTAAAGGAGCCCGTCTTTTGTAAATTCTCGGCCTTTAGATAGACCATATTCCCGCTTATCTCACTGAAGGTCCTGGAAAAGGATAATGGAGTATAGTGAATATCATCTTTAATGCTGGCGACGGCCTCCCGTATGGATGCTAAACTAACTTGCACTGCCCGCACCTGCCCCCTCTCATGAAAAAATCCGGTTATACCGGATTCTTTCAATTTTAATCTCCGGCCCTGGCAATGGCCTCTTCCAGTTTGGCTACATCAAATCCAATAATCTCTTCTTTGCCAATTACTGTGACCGGAACTCCCCGATATCCTTTTTGTATAAACTGTTGACGGGCCTGGAGATCAGAAGCCACATCAACTTCCTCAAATTCCAATCCTTTCCGGGAAAGAAACTCTTTCACCCTATCGCAGTAAGGTCATGTCGGTGTTGTATAGACAATCGGTTTTTCTTCCAACTCTTCTCTTAACCCCTTTCTACCTTAAGAGTATCTCTTCAGAGCCAAAACTATTCTTCCCACAAGAACCCTTCCCGAACAGAGATTCCCCGAAACTATCCCTTAATTGGCCCCATGCTGTTCAGTGAGAGCAACTCCATAGGTTATCGGTCGCATTGGCGTTATGGTAGAAATAGCATGCTTGTAAACCAACATCTGTTTGCCATCAGACTCCATAATAACGGTAAAATTATCAAACCCCCTCACAATACCCTTTAGCTGAAACCCATTAATCAAGTAGAGGGTGACTAGTACATTTTCCTTCCGCACCTGGTTTAAAAAACTATCCTGCAAATTCAACTGCCCTTTGCTCATAGAATATCGCCTCCAGTTTATTAATTCCCCCGTGCTAGAGTCTATTCGCCGCCAGCCCTAATTTTCCTGCCGCAACATTAGTAATATCTTCCATAAGGTTCTCCCCAGGCATCGTAGAAATAGCATACCAGTTAATCCGCCGATCCCGGCGAAACCAGGTCAATTGCCTTTTCGCAAAGCGCCGGGTATTTCTCTGCAGGATTTCCACTGCTTCTTTAAGGCTTACTTTCCCTTCTAGATAAGGTATTATTTCCTTATACCCTAATCCCTGCATGGAATTCAGGTCTGGAGAATAACCCCTGGCTAACAGAACCCGTACTTCATCGATGAGTCCCCTTGCTATCATCTCTTCTACCCGCTCATTTATAACAGCATAAAGGGAAGCCCTTTCCATGGTAAGTCCCACCATATGGAGTAAATAGGGACTATCCTGATCTTGCTCCCTTTCCCACTGGGAAAGGGGACAACCGGTAAACTCATATACTTCCAAAGCCCGTATGATCCGCCGCAGATCATGGGGATGGAGCCGTTCAGCAGTCACCGGATCGGCTAAACGGAGTTTCTTCAAAAGGTACCCCCCGCCATATTTTTCCCCCAATTGTTGCATCCGCTGGCGGAATTCCCAATTCACAGCCGTACTACTAAAATTATAGTTATCGATAACGGCATTAATATAAAAGCCGGTACCGCCAGCCAGTATAGGAAGTTTATTTCTCTTCCAAATTTCTTTGATAACCCCCTGGGCCAACCGCTGATAATCGGCAACACTGAATTCCTCATCGGGATCTACGATATCAATTAAGTGGTGGGGAACTCCTTCCCTTTCATTCCAATCGGGTTTCGCCGTCCCAATATTCATATAGCGGTAGACCTGACGGGAATCAGCAGATACTACTTCACCCTGCAGGCGGTGGGCAACCTGGATAGCCGTTTTTGTCTTACCCACTGCAGTGGGCCCAACAATGACAAGGAGTGGGATCTTCACTGGTTTCCTCCCCCAACATAATTATCCCATAATAGGTCCCTTTCAGTCCCGCACTCTGATAGAGTTGGTTTGTTACAGCCGTTTGAACTTTTTTTCCAATTCCTCGGCGGAAAGGTGAATAATCGTAGGGCGTCCGTGGGGACAGGTAAAGGGTTGTTCCGTACAGCCCAGTTGTTGGATTAAAGCTCCCATTTCTTCTACACTTAACACCTTACCAGCTCTAATGGCACTGTGACAGGCAAGAACAATGGCAATTGACTCCTGCAGTTCCCGGAAGGGTTTTCCCTCCCAACCAGTGCCCAATTCACCTAACATTGCCAGTAGGATCTCCTTCTCCCTGCCCCTGGGAATGACAGCAGGCACTGAATGAATTATTACCCCCTGGGGGCCAAATTCGTCAATCCTAAAACCCAGATCACGAAATAGTTCTAGATTTTGCCTTAGTATTTCCCATTCACTGTAAGGCAATTCCAGGGTTAGGGGAACCAGAAGATTCTGCCTCTCCCCTGGCGTTACCCCGGCTTTTAGCAAATCCTCAAAAACTATCCGTTC
>DUVO01000335.1 GCA_012841005.1 Bacillota bacterium
GGGGTACCAGGGTCCGGGGGTCAACCACCTCAACGCTAATACCCTCTTTCGCTAATTCTTCCGCAGCAGCCAGTGCTTTATACACCATCATTGAAGTTGCAACGACGGTAACATCTTCTCCCTGTCTTTTGATATCCCCTTTGCCCAGGGGAATGACAAAATCTTCATCTTCTGGCACAGGTCCCTTGATGCCGTACAGAACCTTATGCTCTACAAAAATTACAGGGTTATCGTCACGGATAGAAGCCTTGAGAAGACCCTTATGGTCAGCAGGAGTAGAAGGCATGACCACCTTAAGCCCCGGCACATGGGTTAGCCAGGCCTCCAGGGATTGGGAGTGTTGTGCCGCAGCAGAAATCCCTGCGCCAACAGGCAGCCGCAGAGTCATAGGCATTTTGGCCTTCCCGCCAAACATATAGCGCATTTTTGCTGCCTGGTTCACCAGCTGGTCCATACATACTGTGACGAAATCCATAAACATTATTTCAGGAACAGGCCTCATGCCGGTAGCTGCAGCACCCACGGCCGAGCCAACAATAGCTGTTTCGGAAATCGGCGTATCCCGGACCCGGTCCTCGCCAAATTCCTCGAAAAGGCCTTGGGTAACACCGAAACAACCGCCAAACTGCCCCACGTCTTCACCACAGATATAGACAGTCTCATCCCGCAGCATCTCTTCCCGCAATGCCGCCCGGATGGCTTCCGATACAGTAAGCTCTTTCACGGCCTCCACTCCTCCTTTCAAACATAAAGGTCTTCCAGGGCCGCTTCCGGTGCCGGTTCAGGACTCTTTTCGGCAAACTCGATTGCCGCTTCAACCTCAGCAGCAACTTCTTTCCTAATTGCCTCTGCTTCTTCTGCCGTCATGACACCCATATCCGCCAGGAGGGCCTCGAATCTCGGAATGGGATCCTTTGCTTGCCACTCTTTAATCTCTTCCTGAGTCCGATACACCTGGGGGTCTCCTTCAAAATGTCCCCGCCAGCGGTAAGTCTTACACTCAATCAGGGTTGGACCTTCACCGGCCCGGGCTCTTTTCACGGCTTCACCCACCGCTTCGTAGACAGCCATAACGTCATTGCCATCTACCACTACTCCCGGTATACCGTAGGCCGCAGCCCGGTCGGCAACGTCGGTAATATTCTGGTGTTTGCTTTGGTGCAAGGATATACCATACTGGTTGTTTTCACAGATGAATATTACCGGGAGTTTCCAAGCCGAGGCCATGTTGATTCCCTCGTGGAAGGTTGTCTGGTTGGAAGCACCGTCACCAAAGAAACAAACCGTAACCTGGTCAGTGCCCCGCATCTTGGCCGATAACCCAGCCCCCGGGGCAATTCCTAAACCACCCCCGACAATACCGTTGGCACCCAGGATCCCGATCTCCACATCGGCGATGTGCATGGAGCCACCCTTGCCCTTACAGTAACCCGTCTCCTTGGCAAAGAGTTCCGCCATCATGAGGTCCATCTTACCGCCCTTAGCGATGCAGTGGCCGTGTCCCCGGTGGGTACTGGTTATAAAGTCTGAATCTTTCAAATTGGCACAGGCCCCTACCGCGACTGCCTCCTCACCGATGTAGAGGTGCACAAACCCGGGAATTTTTCCCGCAGCAAATAATTCCGTCACCTTTGATTCGAAGGTGCGGATTTCCACCATTTTCCGGTACATCCATACCAACTTATCTTTGTCGTGCATAATAAGCCTCCTCTCCCATGTTTTCGGTAAGTACGAGACTTATTCTGCAATCTTTACCACGACGGCGGCATTGGCAATTAATATAGCACTTGTCCTGTCACCCAATTCCGGAATAACCATCCCTGGAAAAGACATCCCCCCTTCCACTACCCTAATACTCTTCTGCCCAAAGGGAATTACGGAGAGTACCTGTTCCCCGTCTACCTCCTGTGGGTTTGGTACCGCTACTTCTACTTCTACAATCATGTCGTTGAGATTCTCCAGGGCAAAGATCTCCCGCAGACCGCAGATATAAGTGCGGGAAATAGCATCTTTTACTGCCCTTTGGGCCGCCTTGGTTGGGTCCTGACCATGCTGATCAATGCCATAGCCTAACTCAATTACCAATCTCTTTGCCAATAAACTCCCTCCCGTTAAATTATATGGGAAAGAATCAATTAATGACAACTATTACCTGTGCTGGGAGCAGGTAACAACCTGTATTAGGAAAATAACAACATTCTTTCCAGTATATGTTCGCTCTGTGGAAGTCTTTTCCCTGCCATTATGCAAAAAAGATTTGGAAAATTTTTTTGCAGATAGTCAAAAAAGTCCCCCACAAGAAAGGCTTTGTCCTTTTTCTACCGGGAAAAGGTTCAAAAGCGACGCCCAAAAAATATTTGCCCCTGGTCCAAGCACTGACGCAGTTTTTTCTCCAACCACCCTTTTACCCTCATCCGGCTAGCGGGAAGCAGCAGCAGGAACCCCAGGGTATCGGTTATAAGCCCGGGTGTTAACAGCAGGATACCACCCAGCAGAATAAATAAACCTTCATACAAATCGTCCGTTGGTAGTTCACCCTTGATTAGGCGGGACTGGAGACGAGACAATAGTGATAAACCCTGGGATTGTGCCAGGAATACACCCACAATGCCGGTAATAAACACAAGGGCTACCGTCGGCCATACCCCCAGATAGCGGCCAACCTGAAGCAGTAAAAATAATTCCAGCAGAGGGGTCAGTAATAGAATCAGCCCAAACTGTATCAGCATCTTTTTCTCTCCCCTTAGGGGTATATTCTGACCTGCAGTCAAGAAAGGCGGGGTCATACCCCGCCCCATCCCTCTATTTTTAATCTGCCCGGAACCTAATGCAATATACTTGTTTGCCTATCGAGCCCCCTCCTATCCTTGCGGAGGTAAAAACAGGGTGCCCACTTCTTCCCCGGCAATAATTTTCCGGATCACTGTCGGATTCTCGCCATTGGCAATTATCATTGGTACCCCGGCTCCAGTGGCGACCTTGGCTGCTGTAATCTTGGTGCTCATTCCCCCAATGCCCAGGTCCCCGCCGGTTTCCGAAGCTAATTCTTCGATCTCAGGCGTTATCTCCGGTACCAGGGAAATAAGTTTGGCTTCCTTGTCGGAACGGGGGTCAGCTGTGTACAGGCCGTCTATATCCGAAAGTATTATTAAAAGGTCGGCTTTTACCAGGGCGGCCACGTGGGCAGATAAGGTATCGTTATCCCCGAATTCTATTTCCTCAACGGCAACGGTATCATTTTCATTCACGATGGGAATGACCTTGAATTCAAATAATGTATTGAAAGTGTTTACCGCATTGTAATAGCGCTTGCCGTTGTCAATATCCGCCTTTGTCAGCAGTATTTGAGCCACAGCGCATCCGTACTCGGCGAAAAGCTTCTCATAAACCTGCATCAAAATCCCCTGACCAATAGCGGCCATGGCTTGCTTTTCCCTGGTAGTCCGTGGCCGGCCGCTCAAACCAACCCGGCTGGTACCGACCACTATGGCCCCGGAGGTAACCAGTACAACATCTTTTCCCTGGTTGCATAAATCCGCCAACTGCCGGACTAAAATTTCAATACGGCTTAAGTTCAATTTTCCCGTCGCATGGGTTAAGGTGGATGTACCCACCTTAGCTACAATACGCCGAGCATCCTGCAGCATCTCCCTTGTGCCTTTCATTAAACCCCCCTCCTTTTTCTGTTATATATTCATAGTAGACGCCCATTCCGGTTCCCAGCCCCAGTAGAAGGATGAAAATTATTAACCAACACTTCTGGCTTCGCTTTCGGTTCTCCTCGCGGAGGGCAATGGCAATTGTCGTTTGTCAGTAGTTGGTCGTCAGCTGTTGGATACTGCATGTTGCCGCAAGTACTCTCCACAGCAGGAGACATACAAATCCAATGCCGCTCGTCGCAAAGTCGCTCCGCCAGAAGTAATGTCAATTATTATTATTGTATATAGAAAAATCTCTTTGGAATATTGAAAACTTGATTTATAAAGGCTGATGCATTAGCGCACCTGTACCCTGCCCCGGTAGATCAGTCCCCTGGTGCCATCCACCGTAATTACTTCTTCTGCCGCTAAAAGTTCCATTGCTCCCTTTGCCCCAACCACCACCGGAATGCCCAGGCTTAATCCCACTACAGCCGCATGGGAAGTGAGTCCAGGTTCTTCCGTTACGATAGCGGCAGCCTCTTCTAAAAGAGGCATAAATTCCTTATCAGTCCCTACCGCGACCACAATATCCCCTGGCCGGAAATGCTGCCGGGCATCCCGGGGCCTTCTCACAATACATACCCTCCCCGTCGCCGCTTTGTGCCCGATTCCCATCCCCCGTATTAAAACATTGCCGACGGTTTGCACCTTGATGAGGTTGGATGTGCCCGGAATACCGACGGGGTGGCCAGCAGTGATGACAACCAGATCACCTTCTCTGATGTACCCCTTCTCAACCCCGGCCGTAACGGCCCGCTCAAACATTTCATCGGCATTGAAGGCAGGTTCTTTTCGTATGGGGTAAACACCCCAAACCAGGGTTAATTGCCTTATTATTTCTTCTTTGGGGGTCACGGCAATGATGGGTGCCTTGGGCCTGTGCCTGGCCACCATCCGGGGAGTATACCCCGATTGGGTTGCCGTCAAGATAGCAGCCGCCTGCAGGTCATGGGCTGTGATACAGGTGGCATAACCAACGGCGTCGGTGATAGTCTGGGCACCGGCTTTCCTTTTTCTATGCAGTATACCTTCATAGTCTATAGCCTCTTCCGCCCTTTGGACAATCCGGGCCATGGTTGCCACCGCCTCGACGGGATATGCTCCCGTAGCCGTTTCGGCCGAGAGCATCACCGCATCACTGCCGTCTAAAATTGCATTGGCAACATCACTGGCTTCGGCTCTGGTGGGCCGCGGGTTCTCCACCATCGACTCCAGCATCTGAGTGGCAGTGATCACTGGTTTACCCACCCGATTACATTTTTTTATGATCATTTTTTGGAGGAGGGGTACATCCTCAGCAGGCATCTCCACCCCCAGGTCTCCCCGGGCAACCATCAGGCCATCGGCCATCCTGAGAATTGCATCTATATTTTCTACTCCTTCCGGGCTTTCGATCTTGGCTATAACGGGCATTTCCGCCCCTATTTCCTCCAGAAAATGTTTAATGGCCAGGACATCATCGGCCCGCCGAATAAAGGAAGCGGCAACATAATCAATCCCCTGCTCCACGCCAAACCTGATATCCTCACGATCCTTCTCCGACAGGGGCGGGAGTTTCACCTGGGAATGGGGCAGGTTGATCTTCTTCCGGTCGCTGAGGACCCCGCCGTTGACAACACAACATTTGACATCCCTTTCCTGCACTGCCAGCACCTTAAGTTTAAGCAAACCGTCATTTAAGAGAACGGTATCACCCTCCTTGATGTCAGAGGGAAAACCGGCATACTGAACAGTCACCCTAGTGGCATCCCCTTCTACCTCTTCAGTAGTAAGGGTAAAGATTTCCCCTTCCTTTAATACTATGCTGCCGGTTTTGAAAGTCCCGATGCGAATTTCCGGGCCCCTGGTATCCAGGAGTATCCCCAGGGGGTAATCCAGCTGGGCGGCTACTGAGCGCAGTGTTCTGATCCGCCGCCGCTGTTCTTCATGACTGCCGTGGGAAAAATTTAAACGTGCGACATTCATCCCTGCCAGCAGCATTTTTCTGGTAATTTCCGGGCTTTCACTGGCCGGCCCTATGGTACACAGGATCTTAGTGCGCCGCACTGTGGCCTCCCCCCTTTAGCTTACATGGCCAGGATATCTGCCAGCTGGTATAAGTCGACATCCAGTGCCTTTTTACCGCTCAGAATCTCTTCCAGACCCATGGTTCTAAGTCTGCCTTCCTGTATCACCACTCCCAGGCCGGTCTTCCCTTCCCGGAGCAGGTCAACGGCATAAGCCGCCATTTGGCTGGACAATACCCGGTCAAAGGCGGTGGGTGATCCACCCCGTTGGATGTGACCCAAGACCGTTACCCTTGTTTCCAATCCGGTGTGTTCCTGAATATAAAACCCGATTTCCTCCCCTCTGGCAGCTCCTTCTGCCACTACAATTATACTGTGGAGCTTCCCCCCTTTAAACCCGCGCACAATCCGCTCACAAACCCTTTCCAGATCAAACTCAATTTCCGGTATCAAAATAGATTCGGCACCCCCGGCCAAACCCGCCCAGAGGGCTATTTGCCCTGAACGGCGTCCCATTACTTCAACAACATAGGTGCGCTCGTGGGAAGCCGCTGTGTCTCTAATCTTGTTTATGGCTTCAATAGCAGTGTTAACTGCTGTATCAAAGCCGATGGTATAATCACTGCCATAAAGATCATTATCAATGGTGGCCGGTACACCAATTGTCGTTATTCCACTTGCGGCCAATTCCCTCGCTCCCCGGAAAGACCCATCACCACCGATTACCAGCAGTCCTTCAATCCCCCAGCGGGCAAGCTGCCGGAGTGCCTTGTGCCTCCCGGCGGCAGTTTTAAACTCTTCACTGCGGGCAGTACGCAATATGGTACCCCCCCTGTGAATAATATCAGCCACCGAGTTGGTATCCAGGGGGGAAATTTCCCCTTGGATTAAACCAGCAAAGCCATGAAAAACCCCATACACCTCCATATTGTGGTGCAGGGCTTTTCTGACGGCTGCCCTTACGGCCACATTCATGCCGGGAGCATCTCCTCCGCTGGTTAAAATACCGATCCTCTGCACATTATTACCCCCAAGGCTTCTTCATCTGATGGCCATTTGGAGAATTTCCTGGGCTTCTTCCGCCTCCGATTCCGGTACCAATATTTCCACATTACCCGAATCTCCCAGATGGGGGATCCCGACTGTCCGGAGCATGACCAAAAGTCCCTCGTTGCTCAATATACCCTTCAACGTCTCAGCCTCAATTCGATTGCGAGCAATATAAACCACCGTCCACATGCTCCTGAAAGCCTCCTTTTTCTCTGTCGTTACTTGGTAGTGGTAACCGGTAAGGAAAAGGATACTTTATTATTACTTTTCCTTTCCTTCGCCCTGGTAGCATTAGAATCCTCTTACCCGGGAGAAATTTTACCGCCTGCCTGGGCCGGACCGGGGGCCTTCTTTGACAGCCACTTCGCCACGACCTAAACAAGATTCCAGGGCCTCCACCAATTCACCCCGGAGCTCTACAGCCAGATGGTCCGGTACCTGATGCAGCGCCCTTTCCTTCCGAAAATAAATGTAGACAGGGTTTGAACCGGGATATTGCCGGAGCAGGGCAAAAACCTGGTCCAGGGCCGCCTCCTCCCGGCTGGGAAGGCGCAGGTAAAGGGCTTTTGCCCCTTTTCCCTGCCGCTGGGACTCCAGGGCTGAAATCCTGTCGGCAATAACCTTGACCTCGGTTTCCTGCCAGTTTACCATACCCTCGATCAAAAGACACGTGTCTTCCACCAGCAGGGAACGATTTTCAGAAAACAACCGGGGGAAGATAACTACCTCCACCGTCCCGGTGAGATCCTCTAAAGTAGCGAAAAGCATGGGCTCCCCTTTCCTGGTTAATATTTGTTTTCCCGTAACAAGTATACCCCCCAGTATTACCCGGTCGCCATCGCCCAGCTCCTGCAGTTCTTTACTGCTGACGGTATGTTCCCGTAAGAATTGGGAATAGGGGGCCAGAGGATGACCGGAAATATAGAGGCCTACCGTCTCCTTCTCCAGGGCCAGGAGCCTGTCGGCAGCAAATTCCGGCACCTGGGGAAGTTTATCTTCCTGGGACTCCTTATCCGGACCCAACAACTCCAGGAGGGAATGCTGTCCACTTAGCTTTTCCTGCTGATACCGCTGGGCAGTTTCCAATATTTCGTCCAACCCGGCCAACATCCGGGCCCGGAATAATCCCAGGGAACCAAAGGCCCCACATTTGATCAGGCTCTCCAGGACCTTCTTATTAACCACCCTCAGATCCACCCGGCGACAAAAATCGGTGAGGGAAACAAAATTACCTCCTTCTTTACGGGTAGCAATAATATTTTCAATTGCTCCCCTGCCAACGTTCTTTACCGCCGCCAGGCCGAAGCGTATCTTCCCCCCTATCACGCTAAAGTCCACCATGCTTTCATTGATATCCGGAGGCAGAATTTCAATTCCCATCCGGCGGCATTCTTCAATGTACAATGCTACCTTGTCGGTGTTCTCCATGACACTGGAAATAAGGGCCGCCATGTACTCAACGGGATAATTGGCCTTTAGATAGGCCGTTTGGTAAGCAACCAGGGCATAGGCAGCCGAATGACTCTTGTTAAAACCGTACCCGGCAAAATGGGCCATCAAATCAAAGATGCGGCCGGCAGCATCAGCGGGGATCCCTTTCCCGGCGGCGCCGGCCATAAACTGCTCCCGCTGGGCCGCAATAACTTCCGGCTTTTTCTTGCCCATGGCCCGGCGCAAAAGATCCGCTTGACCGAGGCTAAAACCGGCCAGATCGCTGGCAATCTGCATGACCTGCTCTTGATAAAGGATAATCCCATGGGTCTCGGCCAAAATTGGCTCCAGGGTAGGGTGCAGGTATTCTACCTCTTTACGCCTGTGTTTGCGGGCGATATAGTCCTCCACCATTCCACTCCCCAGGGGCCCCGGCCGGTAAAGGGCCACCAGGGCGACAATATCGGCCAGGGAAGTGGGCTGCATTTCCTTGATCAGGCTGCGCATGCCCACACTTTCCAGCTGAAA
>DUVO01000245.1 GCA_012841005.1 Bacillota bacterium
CCATAATTCGCCTGGCTCCGATGGCCAAGTCATCCACCTCGGAAGCTTTGTTTACCCCCGGAGGCAGTTCGCCTTCCCAGGGATAGAGATCAACCCTGGAAACAATGAAGAGATCGGCAAGTAGCTCTTTGTTTTCTTCCAACATCTGGTACAACCCGCCCCTGGCATAGAGCTCCACATGGGCCTGGAGGGATTGCCCGATGCTATCCTCCCGGCGCAGAGCCTCCAGGGCCCGGGCTACTTCAGTCCTGATGGCCAGCAAACCCTCCCATTTTTCCTCCAGTTTCTCATCCAGGTATTCCCCGGGGAGTTCCGGCCAGTCTAACAGGTGCACACTGGGTTCCCTTCCTCCTGCCGCCGGCAGGTAGTCCCAGATTTCCTCGGCCGTATAGACCAATACCGGGGCCATTATCCTGACAATGGTATTAATAACGTGATACATTACCGTCTGGGCAGCGCGGCGTTCCCGGGAAAGGGGTTCAGAACAGTAAATCCGGTCCTTGATAATATCCAGGTATACAGCGCTCATATCTATGGCACAGAAATTGTGTAAATTGTGATAGAGAAGGTGATACTCATATTCATCATAAGCCCTGGTCACCTTTTGTACCAACCTGACCAGGCGGCCCAAAGCCCAGCGGTCAATCTCGGCCAGTTCTTCATAAGGTACCAGATCTTGAGCCGGGTTAAAATCGTACAAGTTGCCCAAGAGGAAACGGCAAGTGTTGCGAATCTTACGATATACCTCTGACAACTGGTTGAGGATCTCAACAGAAACCCGAATATCTGCTTTGAAATCTGAAGAAGCCACCCAAAGGCGCAGGATGTCAGCCCCATACTTGGAAATGACCTCCGCCGGGTAGATGACATTTCCAATGGATTTGGACATCTTCTTTCCTTCACCGTCTACCACATAGCCATGGGTCAAGACTGACCGGTAGGGAGCAGTTCCCTTGACGGCCACGGCAGTCAGGAGGGAAGACTGGAACCAACCCCGGTGCTGGTCGCTCCCTTCCAGGTACAGATCACAGGGCCATTCCAGTTCGGGATTGTTTTCCAAAACCGCCATGTGACTGGAACCGGAATCAAACCAGACATCCATTGTGTCCTTTTCTTTAATAAATTCCCGGCTTCCACATTCTGCACAGGTTATCCCCGCCGGCAGGATTTCAGCCGCCTCTTTTTCAAACCAGGCATTGGACCCTTCCCGGTGGAAAAGATCCCGGACAGCGGCAATGGTTTCATCTGTAATCAGTTCCCTGCCACAACCAGCACAATAGAAGATGGGGATGGGGACACCCCAAACCCGCTGCCGGGAAATACACCAATCATGACGCTCCTTGACCATATTATGAATCCGGTCCCGCCCCCAGGCAGGATACCACTTCACCCGATCAATGGCAGCCAGGGTCTCGGCACGGAAATCCTTTACAGAAGCAAACCACTGTTCCGTGGTCCGGAAAATAACCGGGTCCTTGCAGCGCCAGCAATGGGGATACTGGTGGGTCACTTTCCCAAACCCCAGCAAGTAGCCCCCTTCCTCCAACTTGGCCGCAATCGGCCCACTGGCCTCATTGATGTGCAGCCCGGCAAAGGGCCCCGCCTCGGCGGTAAAGACACCCTTGGGATCTACAGGGTTTAAAATAGGAAGGCCATACTCAAGGCCGCTTTCGTAGTCTTCCATACCATGGCCGGGAGCAGTATGGACACAGCCTGTCCCCTGTTCCAGGGTCACATAATCAGCCATGATTATTACCGAATCCCTGTCCATAAAGGGGTGCCGGCACTTGACACCCTCCAATTCACTCCCCCGATACACGGCGACAATATCACCCATGGGGCAATTTGTGGTTTTGGCCACAGCGGGGATCAATTCCTTGGCCAGTATTAAGATCTCATCCCCACTGCGAACCAGGGCATATTCTACCTCCGGATGAAGGGCAATAGCCATATTGGCCGGTAAGGTCCAGGTAGTGGTAGTCCAGATAACAAAGTAAACCGGCTCCCCAAATCCCGTTATCTTTCCGGCAGGATCTTCACAGACGGGGAATTTGACATAGATGGAATCAGAGGTCTTGTTACCATACTCTACTTCTGCCTCCGCCAGGGCAGTCTCACAGGTGTGGCACCAGTAGACTGGTTTCAATCCCTTGTAAATGTATCCCTTTTTGGCCATTTCCCCAAATACTTCTATTTGCTTGGCTTCATATTCCGGGTTCAAAGTCAGGTAGGGGTTCTCCCAATCTCCCCTGACACCTAACCGTTTAAACTGTTTCCTTTGTTTGTCAATATATTTGTGGGCATACTGGGCACAGCGGCGGCGCAGTTGACTGATACTGACCCGGCTCCGGTCAATCCCCAGCTGTTTGATGGCCGCATGCTCGATGGGAAGGCCATGGGTATCCCAGCCGGGTACATAAGGGGTATCATATCCGCGCATAAAGGCATACCTGTTGACGATATCCTTCAACACCTTATTTAGAGCTGTCCCCAGGTGAATGTCACCATTTGCGTAGGGAGGACCGTCGTGAAGGATGAATTTCTTTCGCCCCGCCCGTTTCTTCCGGGCCAAAGCATAGTCTCCCATTTCCCCCCACCGACGTAATATTTCCTGCTCCCTTTGGGGGAGATTAGCCCGCATAGGAAATTTTGTTTGCGGCAGGTTCAGTGTCTTTCTATAGTCCATTATCAACACCTCCGTTGGTATTCTGGAGTTTTTACTGCTCCCTGTGGTTACCCGGAAAAGGTTCCCCTGAATCGGTGCCGCAGCACCCGAAGAGGGGACAGAGTAGCCCCCTGTGTTTATTCTCCTTGGGAGCACTGTCAAGGCTCTTTCTTCCCGGTCTCCACGCTAAATTCCAACCCCTTAGAATAAAAGAACCTCTAGTCCGAAAGGACGAGAGGTTTCCCGCGGTACCACCCTTCTAGCCATATTCTTTTTTATTGCAGCCCGGAACCACTTTCCGGCCTTATGGCCCTCAAAATGATAACGGTCTTTACCGGCGCTGCTTACTCCCCGCAGTTTCAGCAGGCAACTCCCGGGTGATTTTCACCAGGGTACCCGTACTGGCTTTCACCATACCCAGCTCGCTGCTCGGATGAACCTGACTACTCTTCCCGTTCATCGTTCTTAATAAATATTCCGATATTAAAACTAATTATAGTGAAGGAGCAGACGAAAGTCAACTCCACCTTGCCGACAAAGAGAAACAAGGATTACCAGCCCCACTCAGGGAAATTTCATTTCCCCAGCTCAGAGGGAGCAGCCGGTCGTAATCCTTTATCCCGGTAGTACCAGCGCCCTAATAAATAAGTGAGCACTATAGCCGGTATCAAGCGGGTCACCACCAATACCCAAACCCGTGCGCCCAGGGCCGCCAAAATGGCCACATCCTCCACTACAGCATGGTTAATACCTAAAAACAGGCACAGGAGGGTCATCTCCCTTGAGTCTACCATCCCTTCCCGCCTGGTTTGGTAAAGGACGCCGGCACCGTAAATCAGGCCAATAAAGACCCCTGCGACCAGGGCCGGGGCTACTGCCTGGGTCATGTACATACGTTCCAGCACCGGTTCCACCTTGCGGGAAATCCTCTGCAGCCAACCGGAATCCTTTAATATTTCCAGGGCGACCAGGAGGGGAATAACAATCAAAAGAATTTTAAACAGGGATTGGAAACTGGCCTTTAGCCCCAACCAGAGAATTGACAACATTGTTTCTTCCCCCTAAAGAAGGATATTCAAAATAAAGCCAACCACCATACAGGAAAAAACACGGCCAATAACAACCGGCACCGGTCGCCCCCCGGCTTTAAAAACGATGGCCGTTTCTATCAACAGTGAATGGCATAACAGCAGCATCGCACAAATAATTGTCATTTCCTTTACCGTCAAATCCAGGGCAGCCAGAACTCCAATGCCTGCATACATGTTGGACAAATTACCCAGCACCAGGGCCAGGGCTGTCTCACCGGGCAAACCAAATAAAGCCATCAAGGGGGTGCAGTATTCGGCAATGCGCGCCAGCCACCCGGAATGCTCCAAAAAGGTTATAATAACGGTAACGGGGATTACTATTGTGCACAGTTCTAATAGCACATGGAAAGCATTGGTGACACCCCTGAGGATGGTATCTTTACTGACCACCCATTATCACCCCTCACTGCTTTAATTCCTTCTCCAATTCCAGGATGAGTTCCATTTGAGCTTCCAGCAAGGTTTTGATTTTGCTCTGGAAAACCCTCAGCTCCTGCTTTTTTTGTTGGAACTGCTGCAATGTAGCTTGAAATTGTTCCTCAGCCTCGGCAATTATCCCCGCCGCCCTTTCCCGGGCTTCCTTGAGAATTATTTCCACTTCCCGGTGAGCATTGTTCTTAGCTTCCTCGGCAGTCTGCTGGGCCATCAACAGGGTGTTTTTCAATGTATCCTCCAGGCGCTGGTACTGTTCCAATTGCTCCTTCAGGTTCTGATTTTTATCCTTAAGATCCAGATTTTCCCGGTATAGGGTTTCATAATCCTGGACAATCAGGTCCAGGAATTCATCGACCTCCTCCTCACTGTACCCGCGAAAGGTACGCTTAAATTCTTTCTTTTCAATATCAAGTGGTGTCAACGACATGACTTCACCTCCTAAAACAAAAAGGATAGCAAGAGTCTTCGCAACAGCTGGAAAAAGATAAGGGCAATAATGGGCGAAAAATCTAAGCCCGGCGTCCCCATAGGCAAAAGATTACGAAAGGGCGCCAGCAGGGGCTCCGTCAGTTTGTAGATCAGCCTGATGCCCGGAGCATAAAGATTGGGTCGTAGCCAAGATAAAAGGACCCTTATAATAATGAGCAGGTTAATTAGATCAAAAATAGTATTTACTATCCAACACAGGGAAGGGAAAATACTCACACCCAAAAAATCACCCCTTTGGGGCCATTTCCCGGGACCGCCGGGTTGCCGCACGAACGGCTTCTATAACCGTCCCGCGAAAAGCCCTGTTCTCTAAAAGGGACACTGCCGCTATGGTGGTTCCGGCCGGAGAGGTAACCATATCCTTCAGTTCCCCTGGATGTTTTTTTGTCTCGAGCACCATCCGGGCAGCTCCGAGCAGGGTCAGGGCAGCAAGGCGCTGGGCTACCGGCCTGGGGAGGCCCTCCTGCACCCCGGCATCGGCCAGAGCTTCAATAAAGAGGTAACAGTAAGCCGGGCCTGAACCACTCAAACCTGTAACGGCATCTAACAGCTCCTCCGGGAGGAGAAATGCTTCTCCTACAGCACCAAAGAGCTCCTGGGCCAATTTACCCTCTTCTGCCCCGGCCTGGCTCCCCAGGGCAATACCAGCCGCCCCTGCCCTTACCAGGCAAGGAGTATTGGGCATTACCCGGATAACAGGAGTCCCCTGGATATAGTTTTCCAGTTCCCATAAGGTCACCCCGGCAGCGATGGAAATCACGACCTGTTTTGGTGACCACTTACCCTTTAAGGGTTCTAACACCTCTTTTACAACCTGGGGTTTTACCGCCAAAACCACCACATCTGCCTTATCTAGGAGTTCCACGTTGTCCTTGACGGGAGTAATGTCCAATTCCGCTGCTAATTGTTGTAACCGCTCTGTATCAGGATCACTGGCAAAGACACGATCAGGCGTTACCAAGCCCCCTTGTATAATACCCCTCATCAGGGCGCTACCCATAGCTCCTGCGCCAATAAAACCGAAAGATTTTTTCCCTGCAGCCATAATACATCCTCCTACAATTTACTTGACCCACGGAAAACGGGAATCATCTAAGGTACGCTCCCCTTCCTCAGCGGTAATATCAACATTATTCGGCGTGAAAAGAAATATACCCTGCCCCACCTTTTGGATCCCACCATCGGTGGCAAAGGTAGCCCCACTGACAAAATCAATTATCCGCTGGGCCAATTCCCCTTCCGTTTCCTCCAGGTTGAGAACAACCGGCTGTCTTCCCTTGAGGTAATCCACCACCCGTTTGGCGTCTTCAAAGGTAGAGGGTTCCACCACCACCACCCGCATCCGGGTCTGGTTCGGCAAACTGATCACCTTCCCCCTTTTTCGCTTTTCGACCTGTTCAATCTCCGGTTCCAGGGTTATATCCTCCTCCACTGCCACTTCTTCAAAACCAATCAATCGCAAAAACTTATCCATCAAGTTTGCAGCCACTTCCAGACCTCCTCTGCTTTAATACTTCCGTTTCCCGAAAATGGCGGTACCAATGCGCACCATATTGGCACCCTCTTCTACCGCTACGGTGTAATCGTTGCTCATGCCCATGGAAAGATACCGCATTGACACTCCGGCAGGGTAATTCTCCTGTTCAAATAATTCCCGTAACCGGCGGAATACGGGCCGGGCCGCTTCCGGATCATTATAATAGGGTGCAATAGTCATCAGGCCGCAGACCTTTATATTGTTCAGGACTGCCACCTGCCGCAGGAAAGCCTCTAATTCCCCCGGAGGGAGGCCAAATTTGCTTTCCTCACCGGCTACATTAACCTGGACCAGGCAGGGAACGACTACTCCCTTTTGCTCCGCCCGCTTTTGTATTTCCCGGGCCAGGGCAATCCGGTCCAGGGAGTGGAACAAAGCAAAATTTGTGAGGCTGTCCTTGACCTTATTCCTCTGCAAGTGACCAATGAAATGCCACTTGACAGGACCGACCACCTCCTTTTGCTTTTGCAATGCTTCCTGGACCCGGTTCTCACCAATATCGGTAATTCCCGCCTCGACTGCAGCATTAATCTTATCCACAAGCACATTCTTTGTCACGGCAATAAGGGTTATCTCGCCGGGATCCCTTCCCCGCCGGGCGGCAGCACGGCCAATTTCCGCGCGGACATGGGCAATGTTTTCCACAATATCTTCCATGATCCTCATCCTTTCCCCCCGGGGACTATAACACCCCTGCAGAACATGTTGGAGCAGTAATACAGCGTTAAAGAATTATCCCACTATAGCGGGTAATATTAAATTATCTCATCCTTTGTCCTTCCCGGACCCGGGCAGGATTGGTAATAACTTCG
>DUVO01000020.1 GCA_012841005.1 Bacillota bacterium
AGAATAAGGGTTAAATTGGCCAGGGGACAATTAGGTTGCCGAATTGAAGATGTGGAGGAGGGGGAAACCGGTGAATAATGAACAAACCTTTGCTGCTGCCCTGACCCGTTTAGAAACAGTTGTCCAGGAATTGGAAGGAGGGGAGGTGGGCCTCGAGGAAGCCCTGGCCCTTTTTGAAGAAGGGGTACGTCTCATAAGTTTTTGCAATGAAAAACTGGAAGAAGCCGAGGGAAAGATAAAACTCCTTTTACAGGAGAATAATACCATTAAGCTGCAGGATTGGGGGGAAGGGGAACAAAAGTGAAGTTGCAAAATTATTTGCGGGAAAAGACTGCATTCATTGAGAATACCTTAAACAAACTACTGGCAGAGACGGGGGCAAGGCCGTCTATTCTCTATGAGGCCATGCGTTACAGTGTTTTTGCCGGGGGCAAGCGACTGCGGCCGGTTTTAGTCATAGCTGCTGCAGAAACCGTCGGGGGCCGGCAAGAAGATGTAATTACGGCGGCGTGTGCAATTGAGCTCATCCATACCTATTCCCTTATCCATGATGATCTACCGGCTATGGATGATGATGACTACCGGCGGGGCAGGCCGACAAATCATAAGGTATATGGGGAGGCGATTGCCATATTGGCTGGCGATGCCTTATTGACCAAGGCCTTTGAGATTTTGGCCGGTTGCCCGGTCCCCGGAGATGATGGGAAAGTAATACAAAGGGTTATAAAGGAAATAGCGGTGGCAGCAGGTCCCTGTGGAATGGTAGGGGGGCAGACCCTTGATCTTCTTTCCGAGGGGAAGAATGTAGATGCGGAAACTCTTTTTTGTATTCATAAAAATAAAACAGGCGCCCTATTGCGGGCATCGGTGCGGACAGGGGCTATTTTGACCGGTGCCGGAGAGGAAGAATTAGCTGCACTGACCACCTTTGCCGAGGAATTTGGTATTATTTTTCAGATTACCGACGATATCTTGAATGTGGTGGGCGATAGCACCAAAATGGGGAAGCCGGTGGGCACCGATGCCCAAAGGGCCAAGGCTACTTACCCGGCTGTCTACGGGCTGGAGCAGGCCAAAAGAATGGCAAGAGAGGGTAAAGATAGGGCCCTGGCAGCCTTGCGTTCCTTTGATACAAAGGCAGATCCGCTGCGCCTGCTGGTTAACTATCTCCTGGAACGGGAAAAATGACATGGAAAAGGTGGGAGAAGGCAAGGTGGTACTCCATAACAGGGTGTTGGCAGCCGCCCTCATCGCAGGGATTATTGCTCAGTTTTTGAAGGTAATAATCAATTACCTGGTAAAAAGGGAAATTGATTTTAAACTTTTTGTTACTTCGGGCGGGATGCCAAGCTCACATACTGCTTTGGTTGTTGCTCTGGCCACAGGGGTCTGCAGGCAATTGGGTTGGAATTCCACAGAATTTGCCATAGCCGTTGTTTTCGCCCTCATAGTTATGTATGATGCAGCAGGTGTGCGGCGAGCCGTTGGGAAACAAGCGGAAATCCTAAATATTATTATGGACGATTTAGTTCATACTGGCAAATTCCGCGAAGAACGGTTGAAAGAACTCCTGGGGCACACCCCGAAGGAGGTTTTTGCCGGTGGATTGCTTGGCTTGATGGTGGCCTGTTTTTACGTGACTTAATCATGTTTGCACCGCCTTGCCGGATATGTTATAATATTCTCTGCTTGTAAAAAGAATAGCAGTACGGACAGGTGGTGCAGTATTCTAGTCAGTACAATCACCTTTGAAGACGGGGCTAAAAATCCGTCAATGGCACATCGATGAAGTTCCTGGTGCTGGCTGCTGACGCCCAGTCGGGGGTTGGTGCTGGGAGTTAAGGAAGCGAGGGCAGCCTACAATGGCATGTGGAGCCTGACCCTGTTTCCGTGGAGACCCAAGTGCGTGGTCTTACGAAGGCTATGGCTTGGGATGAACCTGCATGCGGTACCAAGCTGTGTGCAGTGTAGCCTGCCTTGAGTGGTAGGGGCGGTTACAGTGACAACCAGGTTTTCGAGTGGGCCCAAGGGAAACCTGGTCTTTGACTGTGAAACCTCTACTGCAAAAGAGGCTAGAGGGTGATTGACTGTTGAGGAAAGCTCCTAGACTGCCCAATCTAGATTGGGGCAGGTCGGGGATTGCAGTGTGGACTCAGTGGCAATCTAGTCCCAATACCGGTGACGGTATGGAGCAATGCAGTGAAGGGAAACCGCCCGGATGGTGACATCCTGGTGCATTGCTGGGAAAACCTA
>DUVO01000290.1 GCA_012841005.1 Bacillota bacterium
GCGGGAGATAGTATTGGCGGGAGCCAGGCATGGAGGCTTACAGGAGGAAAAAGGCCGCGCCTTTGCCGGCAAGGATGAGGCGGCAGCCTTTCTCAAAGAATGGCTGCGACCGGGGGATTTTGTTCTGGTTAAAGCCTCCAGGGGAATGCAGCTGGAACAAATAGTGGCAGAGCTGTTGGGGCAACCGGATTGATCTGCCCGGGGGGTTGGATAAATGTACAATCGCATTATTATCGCAATGGCAAGTGCCTTTCTTCTCTGTTTAGGAATAGGACCTCTGGCAATAACCCACTTGCGGCGCTTGAAGGTCGGGCAGAGGATCCGGGCCCAGGGGCCCCAGCGGCATCAAGTGAAAGCCGGAACACCAACTATGGGCGGGGTAGCGATTATTTTTGCCTTTACCCTGGCCGCCCTGCTTTTGGCACCCAAAAACAGTTTTATTTGGCTAGCCCTGGGGTTTACCCTTGGGTATGGCTTTTTGGGTTTCTGGGATGATTACCTGAAGCTGGTGCACAAGGGATCCCTCGGCCTCAAGGCAAGGGAGAAACTGTTAGTGCAGTTTGCTTTGGCGGCTGTCCTTGGCTTTTGGATTATGAACCGGCCAGATCTGGGGACACGGGTACTTTTGCCCTTCACCGGGACAGAGCTGGATTTGGGTTGGTTTTACCTTCCCTTTGTTTTGCTGCTGGTAGTCTTTTTCACCAATGCTGTTAACCTGACCGATGGCCTCGATGGCTTGGCGGCTGGAACGAGTACCATTGCCTTCCTGGCCTATATTCCTATTACGCTGATGCAGGGGCGGCCGGAGCTGGCTGTATTCGCCGGAGCCGTTGCCGGTGCCTGCCTTGCCTTCCTGTGGTTTAACAGCTATCCGGCCCAGGTCTTTATGGGTGATACCGGGTCCCTGGCTTTAGGAGGCGCTTTGGCCAGCATAGCCTTTTTGACAAAGACCGAATTATGGCTTGTGATTATTGGCGGCGTCTTTATCCTTGAAGGACTTTCGGTCATTATTCAGGTTTTCTTTTTCCGTCTTACTGGAGGCAGGATATTTCGCATGAGTCCCATTCACCATCATTTTGAACTGGTAGGGTGGCCGGAAACCCAGGTGGTAATTAGATTTTGGATCCTGGGAGCTATTTTGGCACTGCTGGGGATTGGGATCTGGTTTTTTTCCTGATGACCTTCGGGGTGGGAAGAGTACCCTTACCAGGGAGGCAGTAACGAAATGGAAATTGCGGGAAAAAGGGTTGTTGTAGTTGGCTTGGCCCGGAGCGGGGTTGCTGCTTCGCGCCTGCTGTTGCGGCTGGGGGCCGGGGTTGTGGCTACCGACGCCAAGTCCCCGGAGCAATTGCCGGAAGTTGAATCCTTGCGGGAAGCGGGGGTACAATTGGCCCTGGGGGGGCACCCGCTGGATATCTTGCAGGGTGCCCAGCTGGTGGTATTGAGCCCCGGGGTTCCGGGAAATATTCCCTTATTGCAGGAGGCCCGCCGCCGGGGAATACCCATTTGGAGTGAAATTGAGCTGGCTTACCGTTACTGCCGGGCTCCTATTCTTGCCATCACCGGTGCCAATGGAAAAACAACTACCACAAGCTGGCTGGGAGAAATGCTGAAGGCGGGGGGTAGAAAAGTGGTGGTGGCTGGCAATATTGGCATTCCCCTGACGGCTGTAGTTGAAGAGGCAACGCCTGAACACCTGGTGGTGGCAGAGATATCCAGTTTTCAGTTGGAAGGCACCCGGGCATTCCACCCGTGGCTGGCCGCCCTTCTCAACCTGGCGGCGGATCACCTTGATCGCCATGGCAGTTTTGCCGCCTATAGGGGAGCAAAGGCGCGGATCTTTGCCAACCAGGATTCCTCTGACTTTAGTATTTTAAATGCCGATGATGAAAAGGTGCGGTCCTTGGGCGGACAGGTGCCGGGACAGTTATACTGGTTCAGCAGGCAACGGGAACCGGACCGGGGTGCCTATGTGAAGGATGGCTACCTGGTCCTCAAGGAGCCAAGGGGATGTTGGGAACTGTGCCCGGTTAAGGAACTGGCCCTACCTGGAGAACACAATCTGGAGAATGGCCTCGCTGCTGCCCTGATGGCTTATCTGGCGGGAACACCGGTACAGGTAATTGCCAGTGTGTTGAGGAACTTTGCGGGGATTGAACACCGCTGTGAAATGGTGGCGGAAATAACCGGGATTAGATTTGTCAATGATTCCAAGGGAACAAACCCGGAGGCAACCATCAAGGCCCTGCGGGCCTTCTCCGAGCCTATAATCCTAATTGCCGGTGGTCGAACTAAGGGCAGTGATTTTGGTGAATGGGCCCGAATAGTGAAAGAGAGGGTAAAAAAGGTCATCCTCCTGGGGGAGGCAGCTCCACTCCTTCAGCAGGTATTAACCGATACGGGCTACCAGAACATAAAAAAGGTGTTTTCCCTGGAGGAGGCGGTGGTAGAGGCCTATAAGGCGGCCAAACCGGGAGAGTGTGTCCTGTTGTCGCCTGCTTGTGCCAGTTGGGATATGTTCACCAATTATGAAGAACGGGGTCGGGTTTTTAAGGAAGCAGTGGCCCAACTGGGGAGGGGGAGGAAATGAAAAAAAAGCGGAATGCCCCTGATTATATTGTTTTTTTCACCGCCGTTACTCTGCTGGCAATCGGAGTGATCATGGTCTTTAGTGCAAGTTCGGCTACGGCTGCCGGGACCCGGGGAGATGCCTATTATTATCTCAAACGGCAGGCCTTGTGGGCAGGCCTGGGTATAATTGCCCTGGTGATTTTCATGAATATTGATTACCGGATCTGGCGCCGGACGGGGAAACTCTTACTTCTCCTAACCATAATCCTGCTCCTTTTGGTGTTGCTCCCCAGTGTCGGGCAGGTAGGTTTAGGTGCCCGGCGCTGGTTAAGTCTTGGCCTTATCAATATCCAACCCTCGGAGATTACCAAGCTTTCCCTGGTGATCTACCTGGCCGGTTATCTTGCCCACAAGGGGGAAGAAATACGGAAATTCTGGAATGGCCTTTTCCCCGCCCTGGCACTAATGGGTGGCACCTTTCTCTTGATTTTGCTTCAGCCGGATCTGGGAACGGCCGCAGCCCTGGCGGGAACCCTGGCTATGATGCTATTTACTGCCGGGGCAGAAATGAGCCATTTACTTGGTTTGGGGCTGGCATCACTGCCGGTGCTGTTGTATGCTATATTTAGTGAGGAATACCGGGCTCGCCGTTTTTTCTCTTTTTTGAACCCGGAGGCAGACCCCCTGGGCTCGGGGTATCATATAATTCAATCTCTCTATGCCCTCGGCTCCGGTGGGCCTGTAGGGCTGGGTTTAGGACGCAGCCGCCAAAAATGGTATTATCTTCCCGAACGGCACACAGACTTTATTTATGCTATTATTGGAGAGGAACTGGGTTTTATTGGGGCAGTTTTTGTCCTCTTGTTGTTTCTTCTTTTTGCCTGGCGCGGTTTCAGGGTTGCCATTACCGCGCCCGATAGTTTCGGCAGTCTGCTGGCGGTGGGGATCACTACCATGATCAGTTTGCAGGCTTTGATCAATATCGGAGTTGTGACAGGTTCCCTGCCCATAACGGGTATACCGCTGCCCCTCATCAGCTACGGCGGTTCTTCCCTCCTGCCTTCGCTGGCTGCAATCGGTATTCTCTTAAATATTTCCTCTCACTGCCGGACCAGTTGAAAGGTGGGATGTTTTGTGCGGGTTCTTTTTACAGGCGGGGGTACAGGTGGGCATATTTATCCAGCCTTGACCCTGGCCAAAGGGTTACAAGAGGAAGATGACAGCATTTCCTTCCTCTTTGTTGGCACCAACCGGGGCCTGGAACGGGATCTTGTTCCCCGTGCCGGTTTTACTCTGCGGACCATTACGGTGTCCGGCTTGGAGCGACGCCTTTCCTGGCGGACCATTCTGACCTTTGCCAGATTGGGTAAGGGACTCTGGCAGGCTTACCGGATCTTGCAGGACTTCCGCCCCCACGTGGTGGTGGGTACCGGTGGGTATGTTTCCCTGCCTGTGGTTTTCGTTGCCGCCCGGTTGGGAATTCCCACCCTGCTCCATGAACAAAATGTCCTGCCGGGGTTGGCGAACCGCTACCTGTCCCGGTATGCCACGGTGGTGGCCGCTTCTTATGGGGAATCAAAGCGCTATTTTCCCCGGGCCCGCCGCTTTGTGGTAACAGGCAACCCGGTGCGGGAGGAAATTGTGAACTTGTCCCGGGAAGAGGGAAGGGCCTGCCTTGGCATCGAGGAGGGTAAACGGCTGCTTTTGGTCTTCGGAGGAAGCAGGGGTGCTCGCCCTGTCAACGATGCTCTCCTGGCCGCCCTTCCGGAGCTTGTTTCCTGGCCTGAACTTATTACCTGTTTTATTACCGGAAAAGAAAATTACGATTATGTCCGTCAAGGGTTGGGCTCGGGCATAGGAGCGGAAAAACTGGGAAACATTATAATTAAGCCCTATCTCCATGATATGCCCGCCGGTTTGGCTGCTGCCGACCTGGTGATAGCCCGGGCCGGGGCCACTACCCTGGCCGAACTTACAGCCCGGGGAGTGCCGGCTATTTTAATCCCTTCCCCCTATGTAACGGGCAATCACCAGGAGTACAATGCCAGGTTGCTGGAAGCAAAAGGAGCAGCTGTGGTAATCAGGGAAAGGGAATTGGACGGGAGCTCTTTGGCAAAACAGGTATTGGAACTCCTGCAAGATCCTTCTCGTCTTCAGCTTATGGGGAAGAAAAGCCGCGGCCTTGGTCAAAGACAGGCCAGGGAAGATCTGGTGGCATTGATTTACGAGTTGGCCGCTAGGAAATGAGGAAGGGCGTCACCAATCTCTTTTGTAACACTTCCCATTCAGCCAGCATAACATGTTGATATACGGCACATCTTCGAATTACTACTCCCATTATCCACTTGGAAGGAGATGAAAAGGTTGCTATCTCCGCAGCGCCGAGTACACTTCGTGGGAATTGGCGGAGCTGGTATGAGTGCGATAGCCAAGGTATTATTAGAAATGGGTTATACTATTTCCGGCTCTGATCTAAAACCATCCAGCGCCACCCAACGTCTGGAGAATATGGGGGCTACTACCTATATAGGCCACCGGCGGGAGAACCTTAATTCTCCCGATCTCCTGGTGGTTTCCTCGGCCATTCCGGAAGCCAATGTGGAAGTGGTTGCGGCCCGGGAGGCAAATATTCCCATTTACACGCGGGGAGAAATCCTGGCCGAGCTGATGAATATGAAAAGGGGCATTGCCGTGGCCGGCAGCCATGGTAAAACTACAACCACTTCCATGATCTCACTGGTGTTGGAAAAAACCGGCTTGGATCCGACAGTCTTAATTGGCGGGGAATTGAACGATATCGGCGGTAATGCAAAATTGGGGACCGGGGAATACCTGGTGGCTGAGGCTGATGAAAGTGACGGTTCCTTTTTACGTTTACGGCCGGAGATTGCAGTAGTCACCAACATTGAGAATGATCACCTGGATTATTACGGTTCTGTAGACAGGATTGTGGAGGCCTTTGCCAGCTTTGTCGCGGCAGTAAGAAAGGGAGGCTTTGCTGTCCTCTGCCGTGACAGTTATTTCGTCGGGAAAATTTTACCCGGGGCAAAGGGGCGAGTAATAACCTACGGTATTTATAACCAGGATGCGGATCTTATGGCCAGGGAAATTACCCCCCTTGACTTGGGCAGCAGCTGTAAGGTCTACAAGGGTGGACGGGAACTGGGGCAATTGATCCTCAGAGTTCCGGGAGAACACAATGTGGCCAACAGCCTGGCGGCAGTTGCCGTCGGCCTGGAGTTGGGACTTTCCTTTTCCCAGATAGCCGATGCTTTACAAACCTTTAGGGGGGTTCACCGGCGTTTTGAATTGGTGGGAGATGTGGCCGGAATCAAGGTGGTTGATGACTATGCCCATCATCCGTCGGAAATCCGGGCAACCCTAAAGGCAGCCCGTGCAGTCGGTTTTAACCGGGTCATCGCCATCTTTCAGCCCCACCGGTATACCAGGACAAAGTTTCTCAGGGAGGAATTTGGGCGGGCCTTTGGTGATGCCGATGAAGTAATTGTTACTGATATCTATTCCGCAGGGGAAAGGCCTATTCCTGGTATTACCGGGGAATTGATCGCAGAGGAGATTGGCGCACAGGGAAATAAAATA